>CACZNF010000180.1 GCA_902782395.1 uncultured Erysipelotrichaceae bacterium
TCTTTTTAATCTTATCCATTAGTTATTCTCCACACATAAACCATAGAGGTATTTATCAAGGTCAAATTCCTCTAAATCATCCATCTTTTCACCAAGACCAATGAATCTTACAGGAACGCCTAATTCATCTCTAATTGCTAGAATAATACCACCTTTAGAAGTGCCATCCATTTTGGTAATGACAATACCAGTTAAATCAGTTACTTCTTTAAAGGCTTTGGCTTGCACAACACCATTTTGACCAGTTGTCGCATCAATGATTAAGAATGTTTCATGTGGTGCATCTGGAATCTCTTTGCTCATGACACGTTTAATCTTGCCAAGTTCAAGCATGTCTTCTTTAGCTTTCTTTACACCATCATAGGCAACAGAAGCAGGATCGCTTTCTGGTTTACCAGTCACGATATTGATTTTAAGTCTTTCCGCCCAAGTGGTTAATTGTTCGACAGCGCCCGCACGGAATGTATCCGCGGCCACAAGAAGAACTTTCTTACCTTGGTTAAGGTAACGATGAGCGAGTTTTGCGATTGTTGTGGTTTTACCAACACCATTAACGCCCACCACTAATAAAACTGTAGGGCCGTCTTTTCTAAAGACGACATCGTTTTGAATGTCACCTTTTTCCGCATAGCCTACGAACATTTTATCAACTAAAATTTCATTAATTTGTTTTGGATCAGTGATGTGATCTTTTTTACTTTGATTGAGTACTTCTTCAATGACGTTTAAGGTAAATGAAATACCAGCGTCACTTTCAATTAAGATTTGTTCAAGTTCATCAAAATAATCTTGGTTAACGGTTTTATAACGTTCACTAAGACTATTCAACTTGCTAGAGAAGTTTTTACGAGACTTGCTTAAGCCTTCTTGATATTTATCAATCTTTTTATCTTTCTTGGCAAATTTTTCTTTTAGAAAAGCAATTAGACCCATTAGAGGACACTCCTTTTACTAAGCGCATCTTTCGCCGCCATTTCTTCGGCTTTCTTTTTACTCTTACCAGTACCAGTTCCTAAAATGATATCGTTATATCTTACTTGGACAGTAAAGGTGCGGTCATGCGCTGGACCGCTTTGAGAGACTGTGACATATTGCACAGCGTCACGATGCTCCGCTTGAATTTCTTCTTGGAGCTAAACCAGCATCTAAATAGATTGCGCCCACTAATGATTCGAAGACGTTTTCTAAAATTTTGTCGCTCTCTTTGATTTGTGTTTGGGTAATGGAATGACCAATACGAACATATTCATCTAAATGAATCTTACGAGCGTAGGCCGCTAATGGTTTCGTAGAAACCAAAACACTTCTTAACTTTGTTAAGTTACCTTCACTCATTTCTGGTCTATTCTTATAAACTAAATCCGCAGTAACATAGCCTAAAACAGCATCCCCCATGAATTCTAATTTCTCATAGTCTTGGTGTTTAGTATTTACTTCACCATTATATGAAGGGTGCGTTAAAGCTTGCTCGTAAATAGCAATGTCTTTATATGTGATATGTAGTTTCTTTAATAAATCACAGACATTACTCATTACCTAAGCTCTCCTTAATTTTATTAACCACTTGATAATCGATCATTTGTTTAGCCACTTTTAAAGCGCTTTTGAAGGAATAGGCATCACTATTACCATGAGCCTTCACAACAACGCCATTAATGCCTAAAAGCATGGCCCCGCCTGTGGACTTATAATCCATGGTTTCTGACATATCTTTAAAACCCTTACGAACATGTAAGTAGCCTAACTTTGTCCATAAGTTCTTTTTGAAGTTATTCTTAATCATGCCACTCATCATTTTGGCAATGCCTTCCATACCTTTAAGCATGACATTACCAGAGAAGCCATCAGCGACAATAATATCAGCGTCACCGTTTAAAACATCACGTGCTTCCATGTTACCTTGGAAACCTTCAAATTTAGCTTCTTTTAATAATTTATGTGCTTCTTTCACCAAAGGTGAACCTTTGTGTTCTTCTGCACCATTACTTAATAAATATGTCTTTGGTTCTTTGGTGGCAAATAAGGCTTGATTATAGGCTTTGCCCATATAGGCGAATTGCACTAATTCTTCAGCGTTATTCTCATTATTCGCACCAACATCTAAAACGACAACTTTCTTACCTTTAATCTTTGTTGGAAAACAAGTTACTAAGCAAGAACGTTTAACACCAGGAATTGTTTTAAGAATTAAAGTTGCAGCGCTTAAAAAGCCACCGGTAGATCCAGCGGATATCACCGCATCAAAACCTTCTTCTTTCATCATGGAAACGGCTTTGCACATGGAAGACTTTTTCATTCTTAAAACTTCCAAAGCACCAGCTTCCATTGGCACAATATCAGGAGCGTCAACAACACGGCAAATAGAAGAGAGTTCTTGAAGTTCTTCTTCTTTACCAAACGCTATAATTTCAACATCTTTGTTTTCTTTTAAGAATTCTTTAATGGCTTCGACGATTGGTTTACTACCATTATCTCCGCCCATCGCATCTACAGCAATTTTCATAAGTAAATCCTCGATTTACTATTCTAGCATGAATGCGCGAATACTTCTAAACAAAAAATAACTGTCCAATAAGAACAGTCATTTTTACTTAACACCAATGTTCAAATATTCCTAAGTTAAATCCATCAGGGTATTCGGATATATCAACTGCTTCATCCACCATTATTTTGAAGCCAGCGTGAACACTATATGAAGTGTAACTAGGATTTTCATAATATTCACCCATACTTCTTGGTTCCATAGAGTTTTCATAGCTAGTTATTTTAACTAGGCCACCATTATTTTTAAATCTGAAACCAAAGACAATGTCTTTATTAATGATATAACTAGTGTTATCAACAAAAATCCAGTTTCCTTCAGAATCACTTTTTACGTTGTAATAAGTGAATTCGTGGTCTTTAATCTTTACTTTCTTTTCTTTTTGGAAGGCAGTTTTGCCAATCTTTTTGGCGTTCATCTTTATCAATTCGCCACCTCTAGCAAATGGTGCTAACGGCGAATTAAAGTAAATTACGACCGCACCAAAGGTAAGGGCTAAACCGCCAACGATAGAACCGATAATTATCCAAGTTTTTGCTTTTTTAGTCATAATAATCTTGCGCTTTCACTAATTAGACGAATAAGCAGGCACAAAAATGCTAAGCTTTTTTGATGTCTTCTTGATTTATTAATGAAGTAGCGTGCTTGATAAGCCACTGATATTTCTTTTCGTTTTTATTCTTCAAGATCTCTTTAGCGTCATCCCTAGCGACAACGAAGATCTTATAATCG
>CACZNF010000181.1 GCA_902782395.1 uncultured Erysipelotrichaceae bacterium
ATAAAATAATCATCTTTCTTAATAAATTCACTTGCCGGTGTTACAAAGAAACTTGATTTTAGATTCTCACCATAAAGTGCATCCATGCGCGAACGAGAGCGAATTTCATCTTTTAACATATTATCTTCTTGCCCATATAAATATGCCCAAGTTCTTTGTATAGAACCATCGCGCGCGGTCCATGTAAGATAATGTGTCATTTTTAATACAACATATCTATTATAACCACTTGCTTTTATATTCTCAAGATAATAAATCATCCAAGGCTACTTTATTCCATTCTTATCTGGAATCTTAAGTACTGTACCATTAGGAATATCTACATCAATCTTCGTTAATAAATATTGTAATGTTTTAGTATCATTCTGCTTGTAGCGTTCTAAACTACCAGCATAATGATGTCTTTTATATTCAAAATCAACACGATAAATTGATTTTAATAAATATAAATCAAAATTATATTCTCTCTCACCTTGAATACGAGATTGATAATCATTACCAAAGCGATTTAATCGTTGCTTATAAATATCAAAATAACTCATATCTTTGATAATAAACTCATGCAGTCAAAAACTGTCTTACGAAAATATTCATAACTTAAATAGCGAAGTGAAGCAACTTTAGTATAAAGTCGATAATAATTGATTGTTCGATGCTCTTCTGGATATGACATTAATTCAATTAAAATTGAGTCTAAAAACTTTTCCCAATCACTTTCTTTTTCATATTCACATAAAAGACCAAACAATCTATTTTTTAAATTATTATTATAGCCTTCTAAAGATTCCATCACATAGGGGTAGCCATCTAACTATACTTAAATGGACGTCGCTGAATAGCACGATAATAAAGTGCCTCAAGGCGCGCGGCGTTCTTTTTTTCAGCCGCAAGCATTTGATTAAATTTATCAATCAAATTTGCTTGTGAAAAATCACGCTCAGTATATAATGGCTTAACGTTCTCCCAAGTTAAAATGGTTCGATTTAACCACTCACATTTCATATAAGTAGCTATAATCTAAATTTCTTCGTTATTTAAGTCGTCTATAAAATATTCCTCGTTTTCATCAAAGTCAAGAGAAACGCGTGGAAATTTAAACCAAGGAAGCGCGCCTTTTAGAATTGCTTTCCAATCTTCCTATATATCTTCAAGGTCCCAGTTAACCCATTCATCTTCTAACATTTTTGCAAGAAAAGCATCATATACAACCTACAGTTCGGTCATTATTATTCCTCCTTGCTTTGTCTTTCTAATTCAATCCCCTTTAAGATATTACGCTCGCTGAGTTTTGAGAGGTAATTAGCTTTTTCAATTGAACCTTCTTCACCATGCTGAATTGCATAATCAGCAAGCGACATAATTTGCTGTTTTGTTAAGGACTTAGCTTCAATTTTAAATTGACTCAGCGGCATATCCTTCCAAAAACGTTTTAACTATTTCTCATCCATTAAAATAATGGTTGGAGTTTCAGCCTCATAAGGTTCAACGCCAATATCTTTCTTAACTTCCATGTCATCAATATAAAGATAACCTTCTTTAACCATGTTACTGAAAGCAGGATCATACATTAAACTTTCTAGCTGCTCTTTTGTGAACAATATACTATCACCGCGCGCCTGCCATACTCTACGTATACCTAAATCGCGGTTATTTATGACACAGCGGCCTCTTGCCGCATTAATAACTTTAACTTTATCTGACATAATTATTCTCCTTTTACTCCTGCGCATTCGCGCGTAATATTAAAATGAGGATGGGGAATATCCCCATCCCCGTTTAGGTTAAATTAGAAACCGTAGATGTCCTTCGCGGAAGTATCGGTCAGGCTTGTATTCTCATACATAGCCCAGTTGTGATGGGTAAGAATTGCGCAACCCATTTTCTTCCACGCATAAACTTCCATAGAATTATCCTTGTTCTCATGGTCACGAATCTGAGTAGCACCCTCAAGAACAACCTTAACAACCTTCTCCTGGCCAGCAGGGAAGATATAAGCAAGACGAGGATTGACATAGGTCTCAGTATTGGTTTCGTCAACAAAAGACTGAGGAATTTGAACGATAGGAGCACCGCGGAATACATTCACGAAACCATAATCATGGATCGCTTCAATATCCTTTGGGCTGTAGATGCCCTGAGCAACATTTGTTGTGCTGTTCATAAGAACAGGAACAATTGCGTCTGGACCCATGGCCGCGACGAATTCTGGGCAAGCATAGATAACAGGGGAACCATAAGCACGAACTGTGGTAAGCAGACGAACCATTTCCTCTGGATCCCAAGAAC
>CACZNF010000182.1 GCA_902782395.1 uncultured Erysipelotrichaceae bacterium
ATGCTCTCTGGTATCTTCTTAGATTCCAACCATTTCAAGAGTAAATCAACCGGTTTAAGAACATTTGAATCTTGTACTATTCTTAAAGAATACGGCGCAGATAACTCCATGGCCGATGACTTCTTAAAAGATGACTATGAAGAGTATAGAGCAGTTACTGACTTAGTCAGACAACTCGAACACCCTGCTTATGGTGTGGTTTGTTCCTTTGCTCCTGAAGATAAGATTGTGGATGACGCGACAATTTCTAAAGCCGCTAACTTATGTATGACATTAAAAGGTAATCATGCTTGCTTTGTTGTTGCACACGTAACCAATAAGCGCATTAAAGTATCTGCGCGTAGTGATGGTTCTATCAACGTTCAATTACTAGCCGAAAAACTTGGTGGTGGTGGTCATTTCTCTATGGCAGCTATTACTTTTGACAATAACAAAATCGAAGATGTTAAAGATGCTATCTATAACGTCATTCAGAAATATCTTGGTGAGGCAACTGCTGATGCTAAGAGCCGTAAATTTGAGGAGGAATAGTTATGAAGGTTATCTTACTTAAAGACGTTAAAAAAGTCGGCAAAAAAGACCAAACAGTTGAAGTAAGCGATGGCTATGCAATTAACTATTTGATCAAAAATAAATTAGCGGTTCAATTAACAAAAACCAGTAGTCAAATACTCGTCAATCAAAAGGAAGAAGAACAAAGATTATTTGAAGAAAACCAAGCAAAAGCCCGTGAAATTGCTGAAAAACTCGAGGAAATCATGCTTGAATTCACACTTAAATCTGGTTCAAACGGAAAATGCTTTGGAAACATTTCCTTAAAGCAAATTGAAGAAAAATTACTCAGTAGTTATTCCATTTCCATCGACAAGAGAAAATTCATTGATAAAGGACCTCTTGATGCATTTGGAATCTACAAATTAAAAATCGAATTATTCAAAGGTGTTATCGGCACCATAAACGTACACATTAAAGAGGAGGGAAAATAATGCCAACATATTCAAATCCAGTCAAAAGGGCAGCTAATGACCTCCCTTATAACCAACACGCTGAACAAGCTGTTTTAGGTAGTGCTTTATTAACTAGAGATGCCTTATATGAAGTTCTATCTTCTTTAGAAGAAGAAGACTTCTTTGAAGGTCGTCATCAACTTATTTATCGTGCGATATTCACACTTCGTGAAAGAGGAATCAATGTCGATACTTTAACATGCGCTGAAGAACTCATGAACATGAAAGAGTTAGAAAACATCGGCGGTGTTGAATATCTTCAAACATGTTGTGATTCCATGGTGGCTTATGCCAACTTACAATACTATATCGCTATCGTTAACGACCAATCTTGTTTAAGAAGACTTCTCATGACTGTGAGAAATATCGACAAGATGTATCAAAATGAAGAAATTGAAAACGTTAACGATTTTATCGTTAAGAGTGAAGAAATGATCAAGGAAGCGACAGAGAAACGTCGTATTTCCGAATTTAGAGCGACCAAGGAAGTGGCTCCTGAAGTTGAAAAGATTATTAAGACCACTCGTGAACTTGGTGAAGATGATGTTACTGGTTTAAATACTGGTTATGAAAAACTCAACCAAAAGACACAAGGTTTCCAACGTTCTAACTTAATTATTATTGCGGCACGTCCTGCTGTTGGTAAAACCGCTTTAGCGCTTAACTTTGCTTATCGTGTCGCCACAAGAGCGAAAACACCAGTTGGTATTTTCTCATTAGAAATGCCTTCTGAACTTTTAGTGAGAAGATTAATCGCTAGTGAATCTTATATTCCACTTCAAGTTTTAAGTACTGGTCGTTTAAATGGTGAAGAAAGACTTAAACTTGCAGACGCTGCAAAGCGTGTCGCAGGTGCGCCTATATATATCGATGACACTCCAGGTAATAAATTAATGGATATTATCGCTAAGAGCCGTAAGCTCCAAGCCCAAGTTCCAAACCTTGGATTAATTATCGTCGACTATTTAGGTTTAGTCCAAACATCAAATAAAGGCGGTAGAGGCAATGACTCCCGTCAAGAAGAAGTGAGAAAGATCTCTCTTGCTTTAAAGCAATTATCTCTTGAAATGAAGATTCCAATTATTGCCTTATCACAATTATCTCGTGATGTTGAAAAACAAAATCGTAAACCACAATTATCCGACTTACGTGATAGTGGTTCTATTGAACAAGACGCTGACGTTGTTATGCTTCTTCATAGAGAAGACTATGGTAAAGAAAGCAAAAGCAATCCAAATGGCGCGAAGAAGTTTAAGGATTTGACCGATGATGAAAAG
>CACZNF010000183.1 GCA_902782395.1 uncultured Erysipelotrichaceae bacterium
GCGCGATAGATGTGCGCTAAATAGTTCGCGGTTGTACCCTTGCCATTGCTGCCAGCTATATGAATGGATGGAATGCTATAAGCAAAATTGACCTTTGTTAAAAAGGAATCAAAGTTGTCTCTTTGGTATTCACCATGTCCGACTTTGTCGAAATATGTCTTTAAATCTATTTTGCTCATATTAATCTTCTCCGTTTCTAATGCTGCGTTTAATGTCTCTTTGTTTAATAGTTTCACGTTTGTCGTAAAGCTTTTTACCTTTTGCTAAAGCAATCTCAATTTTTGCTTTGCCTCTTTTCAAATAGACACGAGTTGGGACGATGGTATAACCATCACGTTTAAGTTTGTCATCAAACCATCTAATCTCTTTTTTGTGTAATAAGAGTTTTCTAGCTCTTAATGGATCGTGGTTGAAGATATTACCTTTGTCATATGGGTTGATGTGCATATTAATAACTTCCATCTCCCCGTTTCTTATCACGATGTAAGCGTCATTAAGCGAGCAACCGTGTATGCGTAAGGACTTAATTTCTGTACCCACTAAAACAAGGCCGCATTCTGTGAATTCACTTAAGAAATAATTGAAATGGGCTTTCTTATTACTAGTGATAATTTTGATACCTGTTTCTTCTTTACTCATATGGCACCTCACTACTGACTTTTTGTAATAGTCTTGTGAAACGATTATTCATTTCATCTAAAACAGGGCAAGCTTCTATTCCATAGGCTAATAGGCTGCCCAAACTAAATATTGCAAATACACTTAAAGCAAACATGATTCTTGAGAAAATATCGAAGATGAAGAATGCTTGTAAGAATGTTCTAATAACAACCGCTAGAACGATTGTGATAGCAATTATAACTCTCTTTGCGTAAATTGGCTGCAATAACGCACCCTTATATGAGCGCTTGCCACGAGCGCCTAGCAATAGAGGCGCAATAAAAAGCGCAATCACGCTTATGCTCAACAAGCAGATGTATGTGACGATTTCTGGTACGCCGGTCACTTTATCAATGCACAAGAATACGCTTGCAAAGGAAAGTACAAAACCAACAAGCAACGAAACTAAGCAATAGGAGATTTCGTTTTTGCTAAGTTTATGTGTTGGGATTTCTCTTTCTTGCAAGTTCCTGTTAAGCAATTTCAAACGATCATATTTTGTCTCTTTAGCGACAGGAAGGAAGAATACCAAAGTGATGTACATACCCCCTATATTTGGTGTAAAGAATGTCGTGGATTCGGCGATACCGTGCACCAAAACACCAAAGAAGCATAATGAATAAAGATAAGCGACACGGTACTGCTTTATCTTCACCAAACGCACTAAACCAACAATAAAAGTTGATAGTAAAGCGGTATAGGCAAGAACACCTAATAAGCCATGTCTAAGGAATATTTCCACAAAACCATTATGTGTACTTCTAATAGCGAAGTTAGGGTTACGATATGTCATGAAGTAAGTGGTAAAGATTGCATTACCTGTTCGATAACCCAAACCAAAGATGAAGTCTAAAGGATTCTTGCTTAAAAGACCAAAAACCGATGCCCATATGCCAGTTCTTGATGTTAAAGTACTGTAATCTTTATGAATGATTTCACGATAAATGAACTGCCAGAAGTTGGAGAAAACATCAACGTTAACAATGACCATCAAAGCGAATACAGAAACAAAGATGATAAGACCACCGATATAAGCAAATAAGTAAGTCACTAACTTCTTACGTTGTTTATAGAACATCGCAATAATTTCAAAGATTGTATAAGCAATGGTTACCACTAAAGAAACAAATGTTGCGGTAGCACAAGATGTGAAGATAATCATCACCACAAAGAAAACCATTGGGATGTAGTAGTAAATCTTGAAACGTTTTAAGCACAAAACAATGCAGCTGAAGACACCAATTAATAATAAGTGCCCCCAAACATTCGAGTTATAGATGATAAAGGTAATATCGCCTTTATAATTACCAGCGAAAATACCAATAATCTTATCGGCTTCAAGGAAAACGTCTGCAACTGCACAAGCTAATAAGCCAACAATATAAATAAACGCTAGCCATTTTAGCCATTTTCTAGAAATTGAATAGCGAGTAACAGCGTATAAAACGCCATATAAAACCGCACACCAAATAATAATCTGCAATACGTATTGTAGCTTTTCTTTTGGTGAGAAAAATATAACGCCAACCGCACCACCAATGCCATCAGCAAATGTTCTTGCTCCTTGGAAACAAACTGTAAGAACAGATATCAGTCCAAATGTAAGGATGATACAAATAAG
>CACZNF010000184.1 GCA_902782395.1 uncultured Erysipelotrichaceae bacterium
CATTATCTTCATAAATAATTGGCAAATTAGATCTTGTTTTCTTTCTAATTGGGGAGTTAGAAATAATGACGGTGTCACCAGGATATAGTTTGAAATTGAATTGCGTGATAGGCGCACCATCAATGCTAACACGATGTGAAGATAAAAGTGATTTTACTGAGTTCCTGGATTGGTCTTTAAATGTTAAAAGTAAAAACTCAAGAAGCTCGCTTTCTTGTTTCACAACATATTGTTTTAAATTCTTATAGTCTTTAGAAGGTCTTGTGTCTCTCGCTTTATTCTTATTCATGAGCGTTCACCTTTCTAACCACCATATCCATAACTGCTTTCGCCACATCTAACGAGGTGACTTTTTCAAATTCTTCAAAGAACGCATTGGAGTTAATTTCACACAAAATTGGTTCTTCATTTTCATATACAAGAAGATCAATTCCGGCGTATTCAATTTTTAGTTTATCAGCGATATCTTGAGCAAAATCCTCGTATTTTGCGCCTTTTTTCAGCTTTATGCTGCTCGCGGTGTCACCAAAGTTGCTTCTAAAATCATCATTGTTTTTCCTAATAAATGACCCAAATACTTTTCCATCGATAATCAAAACTCTTATGGATTGACCATAACTATTTTTGACATATTCTTGGAAGATAACTGGGTTTCTAGCAATCTCAGAATATAGTCTTCTTAATTCTTCTTTTTCTTTAACTAAATAAACACCTTCACCAAGTGAGCCATAGACTTTTTTGACCACCATTGGGAATCCAAGTTCGTCCGCTACTCTATCTAAGAATTTATAATTCTCTTCTTTTAAATCTGTATAGATAAGTGGTCCTGCGATGGTCTTAGGCATTCTAATGCCTTGGTTCGCACACACAATAAAAGTCAGCATCTTATCATCACATGTTTTGATGAAGTCCGCTCTATTAAATAAACGGTAATTTGCTTTCTCTAATAATCTAGCTAAATAAATATCTTTATCTAGATAAAAGACAAAGTCCGCTTTAGGTAGATTAATCTTTACTTCATTATTAACAATTTCTGCTAGTGTTCCATCATTAACAAAAACATCGAGTTCAATATTTCTTTTTGAACACTCTTCTTTGAAGCGGTCTATCTTATATTGATTGTGACCGATATTTTGATTAACAATGATTAAGCCTTTCATAACGTATTTATAATAAATATAAAAAGGTGGAATTACCACCTTTATTATTTAGTTGAATGACGAATTATTTTCCGTCGCCTTCAAATCTTGTAACTTCGCTACCGAAGCAGTAAGCCGCAACGATGCCTGGGCCACATGTTGTTCCAACGATAGGACCAATTGTGATTGTATGAGCTTCAACTTTTAATTCATCAACAAGTCTTTGTTTAATGATTTCTGCTCTATCTTCAGCCATACCTTGGCCAACCCAAACTTCTTTACATTGTGTGAGATCAATAACACTCTTAATACCAGCAATGATTTCTTCTAAAGAATTCTTTGTGCCTTTGGCTTTCTTAATAACCAAGTTATTGCCGTGAGCATCACTAATGAAAATTGGTTTAACACCCATGATGTTACCGAAGAAAGCTTTGCTTCCTTTAATACGACCAGCATTCTTTAAGTATGTGAGTGTATCAACTGTTGCGAAGAAGTGGAATCTAAGTTTGTTTGCTTCAACCCATTTTGCAACTTCTTCAAGAGATTTACCTTCACTACGTAATTGGCTAGCTTTAACTAAGATTAAGCCTTCACTACCACTTGCGTTAAGTGAGTCGATAACAACGATCTTTCTATCTGGATATTTTTCTAATAAAGCCGGTTTAACCAAAACTTCACATGTATTAACGGAACCAGATAATGCACTGGAACAGCCAATATATAGAATGTCATAGCCTGCTTCTAAGGCAGGGGTGAAGCATTCTTCAAACTCAGGAACAGAAACTTGAGTTGTTTTAACTTTTCTACCTTCTTTTAACCAACCATAGAATTCTTCTGGTGTGTAATCAACCCAGTCTAAGTCAGCTCTTTTTTCTTCGCCATCAACGACTAATCCCATGTGGACGTATTCAATGTCGAATTGTTTGCGGATTTCTGTAGGTAGGTCACTACATGAATCGCCGAATATTTTAAACTTTGCCATATTCATATCCCCTTTCGGACAACTTACTTTATCAAAAAGATTTAACAATTTATATTGAAAATATGAAATTTGTTACAGTTGTAAAGTTATGTAAAGAAAAGATGGTTATGCACCATCTATGTGCCTATCACAAATAGGCGTTTCTCTTTTTTCTCTTCT
>CACZNF010000185.1 GCA_902782395.1 uncultured Erysipelotrichaceae bacterium
AAGAACAAGACTGTCTTCTTAATGTTGGTGTAAATACCACGACCTTCTTCCACGGCTTTTTCAATGGAAGCAAAGTTATCATCAGTTAAGACCATATCTGCTGCGCCTTTAGCGACGTCAGTACCAGTAATACCCATAGCAATACCAATATCTGCAGCTTTTAAACTTGGAGCGTCGTTAACACCATCACCAGTCATCGCAGCGATATTGCCGTTATTTCTAATCGCGGTAACAATTTGGACTTTATTTTCTGGTGAAACACGGGCAAATACATGCACAGTCTTCACTTTTTCTTGTAATTGTTCTGGAGTTAAGGCATCGATTTCTTCACCAGAAAGAGCCTCACCATCTGCATCGGTAATACCTAATTCTTTAGCAATCGCCAAAGCAGTTGTCTTATGGTCACCGGTAATCATAATGGTTGTGATACCCGCTTTCTTAAAGATGGAAACAGCATTCTTAGCTTCTGGTCTTGGTGGATCAATCATACCCACTAAACCAAGGAAGACTAAGTTTTCTTCTTTAAGTTCATCAGCATATGTATAAGCAAGGCCTAAGACACGTAAGGCATCCACTGCCATCGCATCACTAGCGGCCATAATTTTTTCTTTATCTTCTTTAGTAATTTTTCTTTCTTTTCCATTAATGGAAATACGGTCCGCTACTCTTAAGATAGAGTCAATAGCACCTTTGGTGAAGATAATCTTTTTACCTTCATAAGCGTGTTGAGTGGACATCATCTTACGGACAGAATCAAATGGATATTCATTAATACGAGGAGCAATCTTTTCTAAATCGCCTTTATGTTGATTCATTTTGTTAGCGTATTCCACTAAAGCGATTTCAGTTGGGTCACCATAGACACCTTCGTCGACTGAAGCGTTAGAACAAAGGGATAAACCCATGGATAACATCTTGCAGTTATCTTTTAAGATATCTTCACCAGCGATGAGATTTTCATCAATATACGCTCTCACCACTGTCATCTTGTTTTGTGTTAATGTACCAGTCTTATCAGAACAGACAACACTGACAGCACCTAATGTTTCAACAGATGGGAGTTTTCTAACAATTGTATTGGCTCTCACCATCTTTTGGACACCTAAAGCTAAAACAATAGTAACAACCGCTGGTAGACCTTCTGGAACAGCGGCAACCGCTAATGAAATAGCGAACATGAAGTTTTCAATAATGCCATCAAGCCAGCCTTTAGCGCCACCATTACTTCTAGCAAGGTCAATTAATTGAATACCGAACAATAAAACAACGATCGCGATAGTTAAGAAACCTAAAAATTTAGATAACTTAGCAAGTTGTTTTTGAAGTGGAGTGGTATCATCTTCTCCTTCGGAGAGTAATTTAGCAATCTTACCAGTTTCGGTTTGTCCACCAGTTAAGACGACAATGCCTTCACCACGTCCGTATACGACAGGTGTGGACATATAAACCATATTGACTCTATCACCAACACCAACTTCATCGCTGAAGACAATGTTCGCGTCTTTTTCCACTGGTAAAGATTCACCAGTTAAAGATGATTCATCAGTTTTTAAGTTAATAGCCTCAGTTAAACGGAGATCCGCTGGAACAGTACGTCCTTCTTCTAAGATAACGATATCACCAGGAACAAGTTCCTCGGCTTTAAGTTCAACGAGTTTACCATCTCTTCTCACCACACATGTTGGGGAAGACATTTTCTTTAATGCCTCTAATGATTTCTCAGCTTTGTTTTCTTGAACGGTACCAATAATCGCATTAAGGACACAGACACCTAAGATAATAATCGGATCCGCAAAATCAAATGATTCACCGTTTTTAACAGTGTTAAAGATGGAAATAGCCACGCTTAATAAAGCAGCGGCTAAAAGAATAAAGATCATCGGATCATTAAACTGAGATAAGAAAACTAAAAAAAGCGGAGTTTTCTTCTTTTCTGGCAACTTGTTAAACCCATACTTAATGAGTCTTTCACCAGCTTCTTGGCTGCTTAGACCTTGCTCAACATTACTATTCAGTTCTTGCAAGACCTCTTTAGAGCTTTTTGTTTCAAACATATTTTGTCCCTCCAAAAAGAATTTGCGTCTTGCTCATGAACTGGTTAGGTCCCGGGTTATACACCGTGTTGACGAGATTCTAACTTCGCTACTCCCGCTTTTAAATATTCGTATGTTTGTGCTAAGCACGTATACATAGTAAATGACTTTTAAAGTTATGTAAATAAAAAGCGGTAATAGATTTACCTATTATCGCCTGTCATTGGATG
>CACZNF010000186.1 GCA_902782395.1 uncultured Erysipelotrichaceae bacterium
CTTTTAAGTTCTATTTGAACAAGTGGCAAACCATTAATAAGCAAACCATTATGTGTGGCACTTTTGTGCGCCCTCGTGCGTTAAAGTATTAGCATGGAAAAGAAACGTACTAGAGCGCAAGATGCTGCTAAAGGGTTGATGATTATCGCTATCATCTTTTTTCACTGCTACTTATTAGTGTCACCTAATCCAACTGATGCAGTGATGACTTTTAACATCCTCACAGCCTTCTTCCCATTCTTATTAAGTTCATTCTTCTTTTATACGGGTTATAACTTTGTACCTAATGATAGAAGCTTTAAAGACAATATCCTTAGAAGAGCTAGACAGTTATTAATACCATTAGTGATATGTTTCTTTATTTCTATCGTTACTATTGGTTCTATGGAATTAGCCTTTAACCATGTGGATGTAAAAGCCACATTCCAAGATATTGGTAATACCATTCTTTATTCTTTGATGTCAGAACCATTATCTGTCATGATTGGTTTCCCTAAAGATGGTGGTCTTGTTTATGAATTAGTGGTGGCCTTAGGTTTACTTTGGTTCTTATATACATTATTTATTTGTTCGATACCTTTCTATTTACTCGTTAAACACACGAATAAGAAGGTATCCACTTTGATTATCGTTGATGTTATTTGTTTAACGATATCATTCTGTTTAGGTCAATTCGTTGGTATTTATCTACCATACTGTGTACAAGCCTATCCACTTATCCTAGCGATTATGCTAACAGCGGCCCACCTAAGACAATATCATTTCTTAAACTTAAGAATACTTAATAACAAACATCGTGTGATACATTGCATATGTATGATAGCCGCGGAAGGTATTGTTGTTGGTACTTGTTTATTATGTCATTACCAATTTGGGGCCATATTTACTGGTTCCACACCTGGAAGTATGTTTGATCCAGTACTAAAAGGCTTTGACGCTTTTATCGCCTTTACGTTTAGTATTATTGGTACATATTTCTTACATACATTATGTAGACTTATTAAACATATCCCAGTGGTGGGTAAATCTTTACAATGGGTTGGCAATCATTCCGCTTTATTCTATTTATTCCATCCAATCGCTATTGAGATTGTTTCTCTCTTCTTCCAAAAGCAAGTCATCTGGGGTATTGGTCAAGCTTACTTCTATGTTCTAATAGTGGTCATTATTCTTGTGGGCTTAGGCTTATTAATGGACTTCTTATATAAAAAGAAGAAAGTTAAATCTGATATAATTGAAGAGATAGAAAACTCTAAAGCACCAGAAGATATCTAATAATGACACCAAAACTAAATAATTATTTATTTGAAGATATTTATAAACTAAACGATGAAGAATCCTCTAAAGCCGCTATTAGCTTTAAAGGTGTTTCTTATACTTTTAAAGAAATTGAAAAGAGTGTGGACTATTACGCTCATATCTTAGTAAGTAAAGGTGTTAAACCAGGTGAACATGTCGCTTTATTAGGCATGAACTGCTATAACTGGTTAATCGCTTTCTTTGCCATTATCAAAGTGGGTGCAGTGGCAGTTTTACTTAACTATATGGCCAGACATGAAACACTCGTAGAACTTATTAAGGATACGGATTGTCAGTATCTTTGCTATGGTAAATATATTGCCCTTGTTAAACAAGATAATGAATTAGATGCTTTACTTAATGAAACAGGTATCTCTAAAGATAAATCTATCTCTATGAGATATCGTCATATTAACTTTAAAGAAATATTAGCCAAAGAAGATATCCCTTCTTTTACTTCCCCATTATCTAGAGAAGAAGATAGTAAAAGAACCTCATATATTATTTTTACTACCGGTACCACCGCTAAACCAAAAGCAGCATGCCTTAGTCAATATAGTATGATGAATATCATTCATCTAAACTTTAAACCTTTAGATGAGGCTTTTCCTAGTAAAGGTATGCTCTTATTACCTATGTTCCATTGCTTTGGCTTATTAGTGGTTAATGCTTATTTAATCTATAAACGAACAGCCTATATTAATAGTCTTTCTAATAAGTTAAGTATTTATAAAGAGTTTGTTAAAAACAAATGTGGTGTCTGTGCTTCCGTTAGCATTATCTTTGATAAATTAGCGAGAGCCCCTTTCTGGTGGTTCCATAGAGCGGGATTCCTTAAATATTGCATCGTCGGTGGGGGATTTACTTCCGAAACTGAATTTAGCTTTTTAGAAAAGAAGTATGGCAAAGATAAATTTTTAAATGGCTATGGACAAACTGAATGTTCCCCAATGATATCTTTAGTATGAAAGGTATCGAACTAGCGTTTATGGATCCTGAAAGTAAGAAACTATTACCTAAAGGAAGTAAGGGTGAAATCTTAGTCAAAGGCTATAACGTCTTTAATGGTTACTATAAATTAAGTGAAGATAAACAACCATTTGATAAAGATGGTTATCTTCATACAGGTGACTTAGGTTATTTAGATGAAGATGGTTATTTAGTCTTATGTGGGAGACTGAAAGATATCATCATCCGTAAAGGAGAAAATATCTCCCCTAAGGAAATAGAAGAAGAACTAAGAAAGTTTAAAGAATTCGGACAAGTCCGTGTTCTTGGTTTCCCTTCTATTGATGAAGGTGAATTTATCATTGGTTGTGTGGAGCTTATTAAGAAACCATTACACTTCGATGAACAAAAGTATTTAGATGAAATGCTTACTTACAAGAAGACACTCTCGCTAGAAAGACCAGAGTGTTAATGCATAAAGCCATTGAAAAGAAGCACTAAATAAGTGCCTCTTTTTTGTTATTCTCTTTCTTTGACTGATTCTGGTAAGTTCCATTTCTTCATTCTACCCATCACTAAGAAATGCGAGATAAGAAGGAACACTAGAACAATAATCGTCGAGAAGACATACATTGTCCATGTTTTAGGGAACGGATAGATTTGATCAGGAATAGAAATAGACCTTAATAAGTATTTAGCTTGTAATATACCTAGAGGTATCGCAAAGACCATCGCCACAATAAATTGAATG
>CACZNF010000187.1 GCA_902782395.1 uncultured Erysipelotrichaceae bacterium
AAAAGTAAGAGATCGATATTTGAAGAATTATCGATTCTAATTAAAACTTCATCGTTAGCGGTGGCTAAATCAAAAACAAAAGAACCAGTTGCTCTTTCTGGAATCAAATATTCCTTATTATTTAATTTAGTTAACGCTAATCTATCCATTATTTTATGGCGTCCTTAACTGCACACGAACCAATGGAGACTGTATTCATGTTATTATCTGGTTTACTGATCTCAATTCCGAGTTCAGTTTTAATAAATTCATAGCCGGTTTGATCGATTCTTTTAATATAGCTTGGATCGCCATCAATAACGACTTTTCCGTTCACGATGACAACCGCTCTTGTAGGTTGGATTAAATCGAACAATCTGGCATAGTGAGAGATGACCAAAAAGCCTCTTCCTTTTGCTTGTTCTTCCTTGATGACATCAGCGACTACTTGGATAGCATCGACATCAAGACCGGAATCGATTTCATCAAGCATGGCGATTTTTGGTTCTAAAAGCATTAATTGGAGAATCTCATTTCTCTTCTTTTCACCACCAGAAAAGCCTTCGTTTAATGATCTTGTCGCAAGGTCAAAAGGCATCTTTAATTCTTTGGTGGCTTTATCTAATACTTTATAGAATTGATATGTCGAAATTGGTTTCTCGCTTTTAGCGTTGACTGCCGCACGCAAGAAATCGCTATTGATAACACCAGGTATTTCAGAAGGGTTTTGCATGCCCAAAAATAGACCTAGTTTTGCTCTTTGATCGGTTGATAAAGATAATATGTCTTGTCCATCTAGTGTAATAGTGCCTTCAGTCACAATGTATTTTGGGTGTCCCATAATAACATTTAATAAAGTAGATTTACCGTGACCGTTAGGACCTAAAACGGCAACTGTTTCACCTTCGTTAACGGTGAGGTCAATACCTCTTAATATTTCTTTGCCATCAACTTCAGCGTGTAGGTTTTTAATAACAAGTGTGGACATATCATTCACCTCAAATCGAAAACTATTCTACTAATGTGATGAATTTATTGCAATTAATACGATAATTTATTTGTTTGAAATAGGACATTTAGGGTTATTACGTTGTAATTATCTATAAATAGTTGTTGCATTAAAAAATCATAATATTTAAAATATTAGGGCATATTTTCAGTAGAAGGAGAAAATTTAACGATGAAAAAAAGTAAACTATCAATCGGATTAGTTACTAGTTTCATTGCAGCGATGGCTTTATCAGCTTGTGGCTCTAAAGTCACCAAAAATGATAGCAATGTTGCTTCATTTAAATATGGTGACAAAGAATTAGCGGTCCTCACAGATGAAATCTATGATGACTTCTTGAACAGCGCTACAGGTCGTCAAAAATACTATGATAGAGTTATGGAAGTTCTCATTCGTAATGCCTTCCAAAAGGATCCTACAGGAAGTGAAACTTTAAAAGGTGTTAAGAAGAACTACAATCAAATCGTCAATGAAGCAAAAGACAATGTTAAGGGTTCTAAACAAACCGCAAAACAAAATGCAGAAACAAACGGAACATCTTATAAAACAGAATGGCAAGCCGTTTTGAAAGAAAAAGGTGTCAAAGACGAAGAAGAACTTCTTCAAAAATACATCTACGATTTAGAAAAGGAACAAATCGAAGATTGGTATTATGATGAACACGAAGAAGAATTAAAGTCTGAATACTTAGGCGTAACAAAAGATGGCAAAGAAGTTAAAACTGAAGCCTCTTCTAGATTCCCATATCACGTACGCCATATTTTAGTAAAAGTAGAAGACGGTGGTAGCGACTATGTTCGTGGTACCATTTCTTCCGCTCAAGCAAAATTATTAAGCAATACCGTCGAATTATTAGCGCAAGGCGTTATGACATTCGGTGAAGTCGCTCAAAAGAAGAGTGAAGATTCATCCGCTAGCTCATATGGTGATGTTGGTATTATGGCTAATGCCATTTCCGGTGGAAAATTAGGTATGGTCAATGAATTCCAATTAGGTATTTATGCTTATGATGCTATTAAAAAGAACGCTGAAACAAGCAAAGATGTTATCGATGCGGGCTTAGCACTTAATCAAACCTTATTGGGCACTGATACCGAAGAAACAACTGATGACAAGACAGTTAAACAAGCATTCGCCGATAGAGGTATCGTGGAAATTCCTTATTCCGCCTTTATTGAATTAGGTGATGTCGCCGAACTCGAAGCCAACTGGGAAACTGGTATTCCAATGCCAGATAACAAAGCTGCTGTTTATCCAAGAAACTTATTAT
>CACZNF010000188.1 GCA_902782395.1 uncultured Erysipelotrichaceae bacterium
TATATCGAATAAATCATTCGTCATCGTGGACATAATGATGCCTGTTTCATGATTATCAAAATATGAATATGGGAGAGTTTGTAATTTATTAAATAAATCAGTGCGCATTTCACCTTGCATATGAACGCCCATAACGTGACCGTAGTATTGGACGAAGTAGCGTAATCCCATTCTTATTAAATAAATAGTAATCAAAGATACACCACCGATGATGATACTTTTCAATTCCTCGTTTGGAATCCATTCGTTAAGCATCATTCTTGTAATAATTGGATAAGCAATACCTGTCACCGCAATTAAAAAAGCCGCGAGCATATCAAGCGCGAGAATGAGCTTATGATTTTTGTAATAATGAACGAATCTTTTGAACATGGCTTTATTATATATTAAATAAATAATAATGATAGTAAAATGCAACAAAAAAGCCCGCTATTGCTAGCGAGCTATTTTAGTAAATAATCTTAAGAATTATTCGGCTTCCACTGGAGCTGGAGCGTTGATATATTCAACTTGGAGACCTAAAGCACCATAGAAGTGATCTTCACCATCGTTTTGGCTCTTGGAGAGGTCACTGATAACTGTGATCTTAACGTTTTCTTCAGCGAAGGAATAGACGTTATTTTCTAAGATGTTGGCTTGTGTTAATAACTTACCTGGATTGAAGCCCCATGGACTAACGTTTGCTGGAGCGTTGGAGGTAACGTGTGTCATGTATCTACGTGTTGGGTTATCAGCACTTAAATCAGAGACTAATTGAGCAACAGAGATGAATAAGTGAGCATTGTTGCCTTCGGCTTTCCAGAAGAATTGGGTGTTACTTGTTTTCATGTAACCATTCATACGTTGGAAGTCTAATTTTGTATTGAAGGCATCTAATTGTTCTTGAGTATAAGCTGTTGCGCTATAAGCAGCGTTTGGTGTGCCTGTAGCTTTGAGCCATAAACCTGTATGATCAGCATCTGGATCTTTAACGATAGAAGCAGTATTGAAGAGGACGTGACCTAAGTCTTCAATGGCTAAGCCTGTTGTACCTGTATCGTTACGAATGAAGTAATCATAGAATTGATCTCTGCCTGTGAATTCAGCGTTGGCTTCAACGAAGTCGAGAGCAGCATAAGATTCTGCTGTGAAACCACCGAAGAAACGATAAACGCCTGTTTCAATGTTAGCGATATCTGTAAGGCAGTATTCTAAATTGAATTCGACTTTTGTCGCATCAGCGGCTGGTGTAAATGTAATAGCTTTGAAGTCTTCAGCTTTTGGAGCAGCGTGACCAATGATGAAGCCATCACTTGGATTTGGATTTTCTTCAGTTGCTTCTGGGACTGTACCATCACCAGCTGTAACACCGAATGCGTATTCTAATTTGTCAGCAGCGGTATATAAGGTTTCACTACCTTTGAGTTGAACGTAAACCTTACCATCGTCTTTCTTGGCTAATTTAACATCATCAATGCTAGCAGCTTTGACTGGTTTTGGTGGTTCTTTACTTGTTGTAGGGGTTTGTTTGCTACCACTACTTGGTTTAGCACTGGTGGAACCATTTCCGCCACCACATGCAGCTAATGTCAATGTAGCAGCTAATGCTAAGACAGCAAATATTTTATTGTGTTTCATAGATTTCCTTTCCGTGCAAAAATAGCACATATGTTGCACAATTGCTTATGTGTGTTATTCGATTACTCGAAATAACTCGTACACGAATATATTAAATAATTATTGAATAGTTTTCAATAGAGAAAAAACTCCATTTATTGTGGGACGAATTATTCAACTTTTTTGAGGATTTTATATAGACAGGGCAAGAAAAAAATCCCCGTGCCTATATTTACGTTTTTTACAAAATAATAGGTTAAGGGATTCTTTTAGTTATTGAGCGACGAATAAGTCTTTACCAGCGCCACACCAAGCACACTTATAATCTTCTGGAAGATCTTCGAATTTTGTGCCAGGAGCAATGCCTTGATTTGGATCACCTAAATCTTCGTCATAGACATAGCCACATGCTTGACAAACGTACTTCATACACTTCTCCTTTATTTTATCTCTTCAAAATCTGCTGCACCATGTTTACAAAGTGGGCAGATGAAATCATCAGGCAAATCACCTTCATGGACATAGCCACAAACCTTACAGACGTAGCCTTTCTTCTTTTCAGTATCTGGCTTTGGTTTAACGTTAGCTTGGTAGTAGTTATATGTCATGGTTTCGATATTATTAATAATCTTGCTTTCTGT
>CACZNF010000189.1 GCA_902782395.1 uncultured Erysipelotrichaceae bacterium
TCATATTCTATGCAGTTATGTTCATTAGAAGCATTCATGCCAACTTTTATTAAAAGATAGATAGTTCCCACATCTAAGATAATAGCGAGTAAAGCGAAAAAGCTCATACCAAGCCAAATTGCTTCGCCATAATGCATGCCTAACATTATGTAAGCCACTGTGATTAAAAGGCCAATAATTAGACCAACGACGGCAAAAGAAATTACAGTACCACCAGGACCACATCTATATGCAATAACATGGGATTCGGGTTGCTTCTTATTATTTTGATCTGATTCAACAACTTGTTTATTTTTTAACGGATAGCCACAGTGAATGCACACTTCAGCTTCATCGCTAATTTCTTTTCCACATTCAGGACATTTGATTAGAGCCATATTATTTACTTCCTATTTCTTAATTATCTGTAAGCACACTACTGTTTCTACATGTGCGGTCATTGGGAACATATCAACAGGTTGAACATAGTTCACTTCATACATACTAGATAGATATTGGATATCTCTCGCTAATGTTTCTGGATTACATGAAACATAGACTATTTTCTTAATGCGTTTATTCATCACTGTTGATAAGAATGTTTCATCACTACCACTTCTAGGTGGATCCATAATTAAAACATCTATATCACCGTCATATTTAGTGATGAATTCACCAGCATCAGCACAGTGGAATTCAATATTATCGATGTTATTTCTTTTAGCGTTCTCTATAGCGTTTTTATGCGCACTCTTGTTTATTTCTACAGAGATTACCTTTTTAGCGTTTCTCGCAGCGATTAGACCAATTGTGCCAACACCACTATAGGCATCAAGAACAACTTCTTTTTTATTAAAATCAATTAAATTAAGCGCGGAGGCATATAGTTTTTCCACTTGTATTGGATTAACTTGGAAGAAACTAGCGGCGCTAATCTCAAAAGACAAACCTAAAATATCATCTTTAATATGACCTGGACCATATAAGACTTTTTCTTGATTACCTAATATCACATTAGTGTGCCTACTATTAACGTTTTCTACAATCGTAGTGATTTCAGGATGTCTATTCACTAATTCGTTAATGAAATTCCTTTGTCCGGGGAAGTTCATTTGAGTGGTCACTAAGACTACCATTAGTTCATCATAATGATAGCTAGTTCTAATAAGAACATATCTTAAGATACCTTTACCACTATCTTCGTTATAACAAGGGATATTCATCTCTTCTAAAAGTAATTTAATATCCCATAGGATAAGCGCTGCTCTTTTATCTTCAATTGCACATTCTTTAATAGGCATAATAATATGACTATTTTCTTTATAGAAACCAAACTTCACTTTACCGTTTCTATCTTTATTAAAAGGTACTTGGATTTTGTTTCTATAGTTATATGGATTATCCATACCTAAACATGGTAAAACATCTTGTTTAACATGAGCGATTCTTGTTAAAGCTTCTTTCACTCTTTTAGTTTTATATTTAAGCTGTGCTTGATAGTCTAATTGTTGATATTGACAGCCCCCACATGATGTACAAATCTTACATCTTGGTTGGATTCTATCCTTAGATAAGTTATATAGTTTCTTAACTTTACCAAAATAGACACCTGCGCGATGATAAAGGATATCTACATCTGCTTTTTCGCCTGGGAAGATACCATCACAAAAGATGATGTCTTTACCGTTTTTGATAACACCTTTACCTTCACTGGATATATCTACACATGCACAATTGAAAATAGTTTTTGTCATAATTAATCATAGACATTATAATGTATCGGTGTTTTATTAAAAACACTTAAAATATATATAGATTAAGGAATTAATAAAATGAAATTATCAAAAGCATTATTCTTATTAAGCGCATTCGCTCTTGTAGCGTGTGGCACACATAACAGCTCATCCGTCAGTGAGAGCAATAAAGTTGAAAGCACAAGTGAAATAAGTGCTTCAACAAGCGAAACACCCACAAGTGTATCCACTAGTGAAAGTATTGTTTCTACAACAAGTAGTACATCAATCTCTTCTTCAGAAAGCAGTACATCAATCTCTTCTTCAATAACCACTACTTCAAGTGAACCAGTGGTTACTGATAAAACTGTCTCAGTAAATTTATTTAATAACACTGCCTGTGGCACAATGAGCACAGAAGTATTAAATACTAGACTTGCTGATTATATTAACGGTTTAGCGGATACCCCATTTATCACCGCAATTACTAATAAGAAATCACAAATCGCCGCTAATATTCTGAAACAGGTTCATTAGGTTTCCAATTTAACGTTGTTGTTAAGAAAGTTACTATTACTGCTCAAACATATTACAAGCCATATACTAATTATCAAACTGGTGAACAAATGCCAAATGTCGATAGTAATTCTGTTCTTCAAATCGTTGGCAAAGGAACTGATCCAGTCGTGAGTGTTGATTTAAAAAAGGAAAACGATCAACCAGTTGAAAAGACATTTGATTTAGATATTGCTTCTAATACATTACAGTTCAATTCATTAAACGCGGATAAAGGCAGAGTCTTTATTAAAGCATTAACGTTTATTTATTAAGGATATAAATCAAAAGAGCGATCCATCGGGACCGCTCTTTTTGTTTGTTTTATTGATTAAGCAACGTATGGAGTTAATTCGATGATTAATGCCATACCACTGTAGTAGAGGGCGAAATAATCAGGAACGTTTGCTAATTGTTCAGGTGTTGGAACAAACTTGCTTGGACTACCAGCCACAACATTAGCGATTGGTTGTAAGTAATTGTTCGCACCATCATAGGCTAATAAACCAAAGTTTTCACCTAAATCGATAACTGGAGCACCAGCAGTGTTAACGCCTCTTAACATCATGTGATTTGTGCAAATAGAAGTGATATAAGCTTGAATCTTATCATTAGCGTCAGAATAATCTGAAGCGAATGTTACGCCTTTAGCAACAGCCGCAGCAATTAAAGCTTGTTGTGCCGCTGGTTTATCAGCGTCACTAACAGCGTTATAAGCTAAGTAAGCTTGATAGACACTATCATAGGCTGGTTGACGGTAATTGAATGTGTTAGTCTTATCACTATTTGTGATATTAACTGTACCGCAGGCTGGTAAGCTTGTAATGCCTTCAGCACTACCTGATTTATTTAAGACAATGAAATTGAAG
>CACZNF010000190.1 GCA_902782395.1 uncultured Erysipelotrichaceae bacterium
AAAACTATAGAAAGCTGAGTCAATAATTCGGACGTTTTTCTCTTCGTTAATTGAAGCTTCACTACCATCGATTTTATAGTAGTTTTTATTTCTTCCAGCACCAGTAACATTCGCATCATTTACACCATCGACAGTAATTGTTAAATCACCATTAATCGCGTTCCAATAAATATTGTCTGTGCGGTTTGTCATTCTCTTTAAAGACGATTTACTTGGATGATTTTGTGCATTATCCGCTGTGCCCAAAGTGACTTGATTTGGGATACAAACACCATCCACCATCGCCGCAGAAACAAACATTAATTCTGGGTGTGCCCAATCTAAAAATGCAGACCCCATCGAAGATGATGAGCCATGATGTGTCGCTTTTAACATCACTCTTTCTTTACCTTTAAAGAGTTTATCGTGATTGCTAGCGATGCTCATTTCACCAAACGCGGAATCGATATCCCCACATAAGATGATATTCCAATTTTTGTACTGCACATAGCAAGATACTGATGTTGTATTTGGATTATCAGTTGGAACCTTGCTATTTGGGAATGTTTCTTCTTTCGCAACATAATAGTCGTTTTTAAGCCATTTGAGATAGCAATCGTCTTCTTTACTAATATTTACCGTTGGAATGCTCTTAAGAGCCTCTAAAACGGAATAATAAGTTGTTCCGCCTTTGACACGGTTATCTCTCCATGTGGTATAAGCACTGACATAGGAAGAATTTTCAATTGTGCCAGTTTCGGTTGTTGAATAGGTATATCCATAGTCCACGATCATATTGACGTTTAAATCATCAAGAGCGCCACTGATGATGCCACCGAAGTGGTCACCATGTGGGTGAGTGACAATTAATAAATCAATCGTCTTATCTTTGATTTTATTGTTTAAAACTTCTTTAACATGACTAGTGTCTTTAGGGGCACCACTATCGATGACTAAATCATAATCGCCATATTGAATGAGCGTGCATTCGCCATAGTAATCGCACATTTCAATAGATGTGAGGGTTAAATCATTTCCGGGAGTATATTCCTTATTTTTATTACCCGCACATGAAGAAAAAGACATGACGATAGGGATTAATAAGAAGTATGTGATTCTGTTTCTCATAAATAAAATAAAAAGGGTCGAAAAATATCGACCCTTAATCCTTTCGCTTATTAAGCAGCAACAACAAATGAATTGAGACCGAACACTGGGATGATTTCGAAATCATTATCAGTGCTACTATAAGTTAAGACGCCCTTAATAGTGACGGTCTTATCACCGTTATCTTCACAGAATTTCTTAATGGCTTCCATCATTGTTTCACCTAAGTGATAGCTGCAGTATAACTTAACGTTATTACTACCACTTGTGAACACTAATGTGGAGTGTGATTTTGGTGCGAATTTATCTAAGCCAGAAGAATATTTGCAGTTATTCATAGTGACTAAAGAAGATTGATTTGGCCATAAGGAGTTATCACTACCAATGTTTTTACCACTGATATCAACATATTTTGGTTCAGCAATCTTATATGCTGCACCATCGATGTTTTCCATTAATGTTGGTTTCATTTCGATGATACCGTACATAGATAATGGTCCAACAACGAAGACACAGTCACCGACTTTTAACTTATTTTCTGTCCATAAGTTGGAAAGTTGACCAGCATATAATTGTAAGGAGTATTCACCATCAGAGATGAAGACACCAGAATAGAGATGATCTGGTTGTTCGTATGTCGCGGTAATATAACCACGTGTACCGATTTGAACGGCTTTACCTTCAGCGTCAGCACCAAGGCTACCTAATTTGTAACCATTAGCAACGTATTCTTCGTTGATTTCTTTTAATGTCTTTTCCACGACCTCTGTCTTAAGAACACTAAATTTCCAACTCATTTCAGTTTTGCCTTTGACTTTCTTGCCATCGACATAGGAAATTGTGGCCTTGATAGAAGCTTCATAATCTTCTTTACCATAGACTGGCGCGATTTTATATCTTGTTTCATCCATCGCGTAGGAAGATTTGACCCATTTATCCGCTGGGAGGCATTCATAGTCAACGGTAAACTCTTTTTCATCGTATTTGAAGTTAGCAAGACCTAAAACGGAGTTATAGTCTTCTAATTCACGGACGTGCTCTTCAGAAGCAAAGATTTCTTTACCTGTGCTAGAGTTTAATAAGATTGGCATCATATCAGCGACTTTAGCAACATAATCACCATATTGGTTATTGTTACAACCA
>CACZNF010000191.1 GCA_902782395.1 uncultured Erysipelotrichaceae bacterium
AAATCGCTGATTTGGCCGTTTATGATATAAAAACTGGCAATGACGTCGTAGAAGACGGTGAGTATCTCATCTATTTAAGCGATCACGTCAATAAAGATTATGAAAATGTCTCAGTTAATATCAAAGGTGAGAAGTTAGAAAGACTTAATAGCATATACTTTGATATCGATAATCTCGAACATATTACAAATGAACAATTTGAAGAAGTAATTGGACGTAAGATTAAAGAACATGTTCCCGCGAAGAGACCATATACTTTAGAAACGCCGATATTTGAATTTAAAACTTTCTTCGGCAAAATAGTGAGAAAAGTGATGATTCATCAAGGCGACAAGATTATTCGACAAGCGAAAAAGATTAAAAACGAACAAGAAAGAGCCAGACAAATTAAATCCGGAATGTTCGTAAAGAAGATGATTACCGTGAATTGCTTAAGAAGCTTATGCTTTGCAGCATCAGGAACACTTCCTCTACGAAAAGCGGAAGGTATATTACATCTTGTTAACGGTCATATATTTAGGGCCTTAAGAAAACTTTTATAAATAAAAGAGCTGAGCTATTGTTGCTCAGCTTTTTGATCGGCTTCGTCAAATTTCTTCAAGAGATCTTCAACGGTCAATTTTTGTTTTTCTTCGCCTTTGACATCATAGATGATATGACCCATATGGAACATGATTAGTCTCGTACCATAGGTAATTGCATCTTTCATATTATGAGTGATCATCAAAGTGGTCATTTCATTTTCTTTAACAATCTTGTCTGTTAACTCAAGAACCTTCTTCGCAGTTTTAGGATCTAAAGCGGCGGTGTGTTCATCGAGTAGTAAGATTTGTTTTGTTAAGTCAAACTTTCTGACTTTCTTATCGAATCTTTCATAAGCCTCTAATTTGGCTTGTTTTTTCTCTTTTCGATTTAGTTTTGCATCTTTTTTGATGTTTTTAACTTCGTTTTTATATTCTTTTAACGCAGGAATATAGACTTCATCAAATTCTCTTTCCGCGACTTTGTGGTCTTTTTCCGAGAATCTAATGTAATCTCTTTTAACCACTTTATGGGTGGGCTTATTACGTAATGTCGCCATCAAGAGGGTGAGGGCTTGTCTTTGTCCTCCGGACATGACACCAACCTTTTGATTTAATCGATCTTCTAGACCGAGACCAAATCTTTGGAGCTCTTTAATGAATTCTTTTTTGTTTTCTTTCCTAAAGCCCCAAGCGAATGGTGAGTGTCTTCTACCTCTACGATAAGCAATCTCAAGATTTTCTAATACGGACATATCACCAGAAGTACCCATCATTGGATCTTGGAAGACATGACCAAACCAAGAAGCGCGTTGATGTTCGTCCATCTTGGTAATATCGACATTATTTAATAAGACTTGGCCTTCATCTGGTTTAACCACACCTGTAATGATATTCATAGTGGTGCTCTTACCAGAGCCATTACCACCGATAATGGTGACGAATTCACCAGATTCAATTTGTAAATTGATATGGTCTAAAGCCACTCTTAAATCTTCTTTTGCGCCGGTGAGGTTGAATGACTTAGTGACATTTTTAAGTTCTAACATGTCTGTTTCTTCCTCCCGATCTTCTTAATTAAATGAGTAATTCCTTTCCTAATTAAAGGAATACATAAAGCAATAGTGATTAATATTGCGTATAACAAACTCTTAAGTTGAGTTGGTAAACCTAATTTAATAGCGATAGTGATAATTGTGAAATATAAAATTGCACCTAAAGCTACAGAGATCAACCAGTTCTTAAATGAACGTTTGCCAAATATCGCTTCACCGATAAGAATGGAAGCTAATCCAATAACTAAATAGCCTGTCGCACTGACCGTGGATACACTTAATGCGTCTTGCACGTATAATGCACCCGCAAGTGCAATAAGACCATTTGATATGGCGATACATGTAATCGTGGCAATCGTTGTGTTAATGCCTTGGCTTCTTGCCATCTTTTCATTCATACCTGTCGCTCTAATGGCCATACCATATTCCGTACCGAAGAAGTAATAAATACCAACGATAACGATGAGAACGATAACCACCATAACAATGGTTTCCACCAAACGGTTCCATTGATTCCATGGATAGAATATCGAATAGATAGTTTGAACTGGACTATCTGGTGATAGTTTAGAGGCTAATGGGATTTGGGTACCAAAGAAATCTTGAGGATTAGTGATACCCATAATCATTAAAGCGATAGATGCGGAACGAC
>CACZNF010000192.1 GCA_902782395.1 uncultured Erysipelotrichaceae bacterium
GCCATACCGAAATAGAACATATTAGCGATACAGTGTTGGAAGCCACAGTAAACAAATAAAGTTACCGCGACAATAATACCAATAATCTTCATGCCCCAGTTTTGGAGATTCTTATATAGATAAACAGCGATGTACACTAACGCGCCACAGAAGATGCCTTGAAGGAATACTGTTGTGGATTCTGTTTTACCTAATGATATAGCGGTAATCTTATCCGCTATTTCAGGAACATTCATAAATATAAAGTGGCAAACAATGCCTAAAGCGAAAGCTCCGATTGCGTTACCCACGAGCATGATTGGTAAGTTAATCGCGTTTTCTTTGAGTTTTTCTCTATTATCAAAGACGACACCAATTTTACCTGTATATAATTGAAGGCCTAAAACACAAACAAGAATTAAACCGATGGAAAATAATGCAGAAGCAAAGATCTTTCCACCTGTATTTGTTAAATAAGCACTGGTAATGGTAAAGGCTAAAGAACCTAGACCAATGGCTAAGCCCGCAAAAATACCAAAGAGTAAAACTTTTAAATATTTCATTTTAGAAAACTGGTTTATTATCAACGAACGCTTTAACGTTTGCGCCACTGTAGACGCGTAAACCTAAAGCTTCTAATCTATTTCTTCCGCCTTGGAAACCTTTTTCAACAGCGACTGCGACGCCTAAGACTGTTGCTTCTGCTTGCTTACATAAATCAATTAAGCCTAAGGAAGCATTGCCTTCCGCTAAAAAGTCATCGACAATCAATACCTTGTCGCCTCTTTTTAAGTATTTTTCACTCACTGTAATTTGTGAATTGATGTTACGAGTGAATGATTTAACAACCGCGGTATAAACATCATTACCAACAGTCGCAGATTTACTTTTCTTAGCAAAAACAAGTGGGACGTTACCTAATTCTTCTGCGACCGCAAAAGCAAGTGGAATACCACTGGTCTCAATTGTTAATACTTTCTTCGCGGTTGGAAATTCCGCGGCAATTTCTTTAGCTAAAGCCCTAGTTAAAGAAACATCAATTTGGTGATTCAAGAATGAATCAACTTTTAAAATATCATTGTTTATAATCACACCATCCTCAAGGATGCGGTCTTCTAATAATTTCATTATTTTTGGATCTCCTCATTCCATTTATCGATGTCTTCTGGTTGAGCGACATACACATAAGGAACGTTTCTCTCCAATTCGTTATAGTCTAAGCCATAGCCGACGAGGAAATAATTCTCTTTGAGTGTCTTACCAACGTAATCGATTTTAATGTTTTCGCATCTGGCATATTCTTTATCGAATAAAGCACAGATAATAATTCTTTTTGGTTGGTAGTTTTCGTTTAAGTGGTCGATAAGATATTTCATAGAAATACCAGTATCCACAACGTCTTCTACCACCACGACAGTGCGGTCTTTAATATCCATATCAAAATCTTTCTTTAAATTGATTTTGCCTGTGGATTGTACACCCGCATAAGATGAGATTTGAATGAAATCTGTGTAAATAGGTCTATCGACACGCTTGATTAAATCAAACATGAAATTAAGAGCGCCTTTCATGACACCCAAGAAAAGTGGAGTTTTTTCTTCGTTCTTCAACTCTTCTGTTAATCTCTTACCAAAATCTTTACAAATATCTTGGATTTGTTGTTCGGATAAAACTATTTCACGATTTTCTTTCATGAGGATTTCCTCCTATTATTCCCATTCGATTGTGGCGCATGGTTTATTACTTAAATCATATAATACACGATTTACGCCTTTGACTTCATTTAAAATTCTATCTCTAATTTTACCTAAAAGGGCATAAGGAATTTCTTCAATGCTCGCTGTAACGGCGTCAACAGAGTTGATGGCGCGAATAACAACTGGCCATTCAAATGTTCTTTGACCGTCTTTAATACCAGTGGATTTTACTGGTGGGACGACGGTGAAATATTGCCAGACTTTTTGATCTAAACCTGCGTTAGCGAATTCTTCTCTTAAGATAGCATCACTTTCTCTAACAGCTTCTAATCTATCTCTTGTAATAGCGCCCACGCATCTCACACCTAAGCCTGGGCCTGGGAAAGGTTGACGGTAGACCATACCATGTGGTAAGCCTAAGGCTTCACCAACTTGTCTAACTTCGTCTTTATATAATAATTTCACTGGTTCAACGAGTTCAAAACCGAGTTCCGCTGGTAAACCACCAACATTGTG
>CACZNF010000193.1 GCA_902782395.1 uncultured Erysipelotrichaceae bacterium
GCCCAAGTGTTGAGGAACAAGCCTGCACCGATTACGGGAAGCACATCGCCCAGACCAATCAGAAAGCCGACTAATAATGCATAAGGCTGTCTTAGAAGATATAGACCTGCAATAATGATCAGCATCAAGACAAAGGAGATAAAAATCTGTGCTCGAATCTGACCGAAAAAGGCAGTGAAAACACCCTCTTTAACCAGACGGAAATCTTTGATTACTGAAGTGGGGAAGGTGCGGCGGAAGAAATCACTGATACGCTCGCGGTCATAGCTGAAATAGAAAGTGCCCATTACGATAAAGACGATGGAGAGAATAATGCGTGGAAGCGAGGTTGCAGTACTGATGGTAAAGCTTGCTATGAACTACGGTGCGCGATGCTCCATGCCGCAGAAACGGATATCGGTGAAAAGATTGATGTTGATAAATTTATAATCGACTTTCTTCCTTTTGCCGGAGGTATCTTCTATTCTGAAAGCCTAGACTATATACCCAAAAAGAATAGTGAAGGTGAGTATGAGTGGCAGCGCAATAAGAAAATATACATTAATGCTTTGGCGTTGGTTGATGTAATTTTAGAAGCGTATGAAAATAGCATCAGTCATTGATGAGAATGTTAAAGGACGACAATCAAAAAACCATTATTAATAAAGACTTATTATTTTTTTATTTACAAAAATAAAGGTTTTGTATATTATATGCTTTCCGGCTATCGATGATGTTGGGTTTAGGATGGTCGGGATGATCCCTCGTCTAGCTAGGAGGGATTTTTTATTTCAATTGTTAAAAAAGTAAGAAAATATCTTAAAAGTGTTGACGTGTATTAATACGATTAGTACACTATTTGGTGAGGTGAGATAAACCAAATGAAAAAGATATTCTTATTAAGCTTCTTAGTTACCCCTTTCCTATTAGGGGGTTGCAATAATAAAAAGATTGATGGTCCAGTTAATAAATATTTTGAAAAATATTCATTCAGAAGATCTGGTTATGAAGATGACTACATTACAGACAGTAACAGGTCTCACTACTTAAGTAATATGAATGAGGTTTCTCACATTGATGAAGTCGAAGAAGAATATCGTTATGTCGATGGTGTAGAAGAACTAACCACTAAGAAATCTAATACTGAGTTCTTTACTACGACCGCGGAAAAAAGAAACTATCATCCATTTATTTCAGAAACAAATATTTCCTACGCTTATACAAAGAGTCAAGAAAACACTAAGTCAGAAGAGACTTATACATCTAATATCGTTAAATGGGATGGTGCTTATGATGATATTTTCACCGTTGAAACCACTAAACGTGACGATAAAGTAGAAAAGAAATATGATGTTAAACTTCAAAATACAGAAGATGCTTTCAATGAACTATTTATAGATCCAGTGGGTAAGGCATATTACGATAGAAAAAATAACCTTTGCTTCTATACCGAAGTTACTGAAACGATTACTAAAGAAGATTTTGATCAACAACCATATTCTTATACCCATAGAGAGCAAGCTATTTACGTCTATGAATATCTTACTTGGATAAAAAGGTATCACTATTACGATGAAGTCGTCTCTAATAGAGATCCAGAGACTGGTAAGTTCTTTGATAATGAACGTGTCATTTCATATCACTATCACGAGATAGACTTTACATACGGACGTAAAGAACTGAAGAATACCAGTGATTTAGATAAACTATTAGATGGCCAATCACTCATCTTAAAAGTGGATTTTGTCCAACATCTCAATAGATATCGTATTGAAAATGGTAATTATAAAATCGATAAAGGCGACACATATCATGAACCACTAGAGTACCAAGTGACATATGATAGTGATGGTAATCCAACATATACCGCTTATGTCATGTGTCTTGATTCTCCTTTATATTACGCTTCAACAATGGCTGATGGTCTTGCTAACCGCTTAGAAGTCAGCTATCAAATTGTGGCAGCTTCCAATGCTCTTGCCACTGGAAAATATAATCTTGGTTATAGAAAGTATTTGGAACTATTTGATAGATACGGTATTGATGTTATTGAAGATATCAAAGGTGATTACTTTATTTTTACAAAGTCATTTAATACACCCCCACTTATCGCGGTGAGTCTTAAGATTGAAAAGAACAACGGTAATAAAACCACAATTGATGTTAATATCATTGAACAAAAGGATGGATAAAGGTTCCTCTTGGAATCTT
>CACZNF010000194.1 GCA_902782395.1 uncultured Erysipelotrichaceae bacterium
AAGATTGGGCGTTTTATCTTTGAAACAATTAATGAGATATATCACGCTAATGCGGAATTAATCGTTAAAGAAAAAAGAAACCTCGATAAGAGTAAGTCCTACATGATTGAAATTAGTGACGCTAGTGAAGCAATCATGGATGACTTAGAAATCTCCTTCTTAGAAGGTAAGATTAGTAAAAATATCGTTAAAAACGATGATACTATTTCTGGCTACCTCATTGGCGCCTTTTTAGCCGCGGGTAGTGTTAATTCCCCGATCACTAGTAATTATCATCTAGAAATCGCTTTAAATAGTGAAAACTACGCTAAATGGTTAGCAAAGCTATTTGCGAAATATAAAAACAGCAATATCGAACCAAAGATTACGCATCGTCGTGATGAATATGTCATCTATTTTAAAAAGAGTGACCAAATATCTAACTTCCTTATTATGGTCGGAGCGGTTTCTTCCTGCTTAGAATTTGAAGATATACGCGCTAATAGAGACTTAATGAATAACGCTAATCGCTTAACAAATATGGATACCGCTAACATGAAAAGAACGATTGAAACTGGTTCTCGTCAAGCGGAAGAGATTTCCTATATTGAGCAAGCTCTTGGTATTGATAATATTTCCAACTTAAAAGAGAGAGAACTCTGCCATTTGAGACTACAAAATGAAGCGGCATCTCTTCAAGAATTAGCCGATCTTCTTTCTGAAAAGTTTAAGAAACCCATTACTAAAAGTAATGTTAACCACTTATTCCGTTCTATTCACGCTTTGTATGAAAGGCTAAATAATGACAATTAATAAACAATTAGGCGCTCGCATAAGATACTTAAGACAGCAGAAAAACTGGTCGATGGAAGACCTCGCTTTGGAAGCGGAAATCAACCGTAATTACTTATGTGATTTAGAAAGAGGATCACGCAATCCAACCGTTAATGTTTTAAATAGAATTGCCAAAGCCTTAGATGTCAATTTATCAACGCTATTTGAAGGAATAGTGGAGATGTAATCTTCTATTTATATCTTTTATAAATATAAGCACGTAAAAAGATTATGTGCTTTTTTCTTGCAACTTATATTTAATATAAGTAATATATAATCGCAGTGACAAATAAAGGAGGCATAAATTACATGTCAAATGTCAGAGTTGCAATTAACGGATTCGGTCGTATTGGCCGTTTAGCGTTCAGACAAATGTTTGGTGCAGAAGGTTACGAAATCGTTGCTATTAACGACTTAACTTCCCCAAAGATGCTCGCTAACTTATTAAAATATGATACCGCTCAAGGCGGTTACGCTGGTCGTATCGGTGAAAACTTACACACCGTTTCCAGCAAAGAACCAGAATTAGCTGAAGATGGCAAAACCATCGTCAAAGAAGGTTCCATTACAGTCGACGGCAAAGAAATTACCATCTATGCTCGTCCAAAAGCCCAAGACTTACCTTGGAAAGAATTAAAAGTTGATGTCGTGCTCGAATGCACAGGCTTCTACTGCTCCAAAGACAAAGCCATGGCTCACGTTGAAGCCGGTGCTCGTAAAGTCGTTATCTCCGCTCCAGCTGGTAAAGACTTACCAACCATCGTCTTCGGTGTTAACGAAAAGACACTCACAAAAGAAGACAACGTTATCTCCGCTGCTTCTTGTACAACAAACTGCTTAGCCCCAATGGCTAAAGCCTTAAATGATTATGCTCCAATCCAATCCGGTATCATGAGCACAATCCACGCCTATACAGGTGACCAAATGATTCTTGATGGTCCACACAGAAAAGGTGACTTACGTAGAGCCCGTGCCGGTGCTGCTAACATCGTTCCAAACAGCACAGGTGCTGCTAAAGCTATCGGCTTAGTTATCCCAGAACTCAATGGCAAACTCATTGGTTCCGCTCAACGTGTCCCAGTTGCTACTGGTTCCACAACAATCTTAACAGCCGTTGTTAAAGGCAAAGATGTCACAGCTGAAGGCATCAACGCTGCTATGAAGGCTGCTGCTAACCAATCCTTCGGTTACAACGAAGATCAAATCGTTTCCTCCGATGTTATCGGTATGAGATTCGGTTCCTTATTCGATGCTACACAAACAATGGTTAGCAAAATCGCTGATGATTTATATGAAGTCCAAGTCGTCTCTTGGTATGACAACGAAAACTCCTATACATCACAAATGGTCCGCACCAT
>CACZNF010000195.1 GCA_902782395.1 uncultured Erysipelotrichaceae bacterium
GGTGATTTGTTTACTGACACCATGGGCATCAAAAACCGCTTTAGTGGTAAAAGATTTAGTGACATTGGTTAAATCCTTATCCCAGCCCGCAAATGTGTAATAGTAAGCGGATGTCGCTTCTCTAGTTGGTGTTGGGCCATAATAGACTGCTGTTTCTTGATAATAAACGACATCTGTATAAAGTAATTGATCGTTATAGTTATAGAACTTAACAGTGTATTCAACATTAGTTGTGGAGTACTGCGCTACACGAACACAATCAGCGGTGATGTTTTCTAAAGAGCCATCCCAACCAATAAATGTATATGTAAATTCAGGAGTATTTGTTCTTGTTGGAGTGGCGCCTGTATAGGTAGCGTTCTTGCCTTCTTCAACATTTACTTCTTGAAGTATTGTGCCATCATAGTTTTTAAAAGTTACTTTATAGTAAATGGTCACCGGTTTTAAGGTTTCGTTATATTGGGCAACACAGATTAAATCTTCAGTGATATTCTCTAAAGAATGATCCCAGCCTTTAAAAGTATATGTGCGTTCAGCGTCTTCTTCTCTTGTTGGAGTTGGACCCATATATGTCGCAGTTTTACCCGCTTCAACATATGTTTCATATATCAAAGTGCCATCATAGTTTTTGAATGAGACAGTGTATTTAGTTTGAGTTTCACTAAACTGGGCGACACGAACACAGTCTGCGGTGATGTTTTCTAAAGATGCGTCCCAACCAGTGAAAGTATAGGAGTGTGTTGGAGTGTTTGGCTTAGTTGGTGTTTGGCCTGTATAAACCGCAGTATATCCTTCTTCGACAGTTACTTCTTGTAATAATGTATCATTGTAGTTTTTGAATGTTACTTTGTAATAATTAGTAACGGGTTTTAATGTTTCGGTATATTGAGCGACACGAACGCAGTCACTTGTAATATTTTCTAATGGTTGATCCCAACCACTGAAAGTATATGTGCATTCAGCGGTTTCCATTCTGGTTGGTGTTGGACCAGTATAAGTAGCGGTTTCTCCTTCTTTCACCACTGTTTCGCTTAATAAAGTACCATCATAGTTCTTAAAAGAAACTACATAGTTCACTACCACAGGTAAACTACTGATAGATGATGTACTTGATATTGAGGAGACACTACTTGTGGATGATGAACTAGATATAGAAGAAACACTACTGATAGATGATTGACTACTTGTAGTGGGCTCACTGCTTACCACAGGTTTTGTTTTTGTATTTGAGGTAGATATACCAATGGCTATACCAGCGCCGATACCAACGGCTAATGAAGCCACTATTGAAATGATTATAGGAAGTTTTTTCATTTTATCTTCTCCTTATAAAACGAATAAAATTCGTAGCACTAAATAATAGATATTTATTAAGTAATAATCAATACATTTTAAATAAACAAATTGTAAACTTTTCACTTTTGGCTATTTGTCATCTTAAAAGAACGAAAATTTATGATACATTCTTAAAAAAACAGTACTGAATGAATCAATACTGTTATTTGTGCTTATTTAATTAGAAGTCCACCATTTCTAATCGTTTAGAAGACGTTCGATAAACAAGAATATGTAGTAGGAATGATAAGATAATTGCTCCCGCTAATATAGCGAATTGAATACCGATATGAAGATTATTCAATATTCCTAAACCAGGAATATATGGCAAACCGATAGTTACCACACCGATATATACGACAAATCCTAAGATGGTAAATAAAGTCGACATGACGATAGATTTACCATTTTTATAATAGATAGGGAAGAATATGATATCAGCGATCGCATAACCAATAATAGCGAAGGCTAAGACAAGAACATAACTATTAAGACCTAATCCAGGAATGACATATTCTTTTGGATTTTCACTATTTGAAACAATAGCATCGTTTATCATTCTCGCTACAGGATATAAAGCACTCATGATGAGCATAAAGGCTACTTGCATAATTATCACAGTAATTATTCTAGCCAAAACGATATCTTTTTTTCTCACTGGTAATAAGGTGGAATAGAGTAAATCATTACTTTGTTGACCCTTATTTGCTCCTAAAAAGAGGATTGGATAACAAGCTAAGATGTAGATGAATCCAATGCCTAACGGATATGAAGGAATAAGAATCATCAATGGGAATAAAGCAACAAAAATATAGCAAATAGGATGCATGGAT
>CACZNF010000196.1 GCA_902782395.1 uncultured Erysipelotrichaceae bacterium
ACGGGTGTGGTGATATTTGGTAAAGTATTGTACGTAATTATTGCGTTATCAACTGGGATTTAATCCCAGTTTTTTTATAGCCTTGCTAAAACCATATCCATGATTTCTTTAAAAGAACCATGTTTATATTGATTGATATCAACGTTATCAGGATTAAGCAAACAATCAGTAATGAGATAGGTATCAATGCCTAATGTTAAGGCGACCGTATCTTCTCTAGCGTCATTACCAATCATTAAGCATTCTTCTCCTTTGAGATTGTTCTTTCTTAATATTTCTTCGTAGTATTTTGGATTTGGCTTGCAAAAAGAAGAATTCTCATAAGCAGTAATGTATTTAAAGTCATCTGGATCTAATCCCGCCCATCTAATTCTTGCCTTAGTGGCGACGATTGGAAAAATTGGATTAGAAGCGATAACTAATTCATATCCCTTCTCTTTTAAGGCTTTAATGAATTCTTTCGCCAGTGGTTGAAAGCCACATGTATGACCTAAAGTATTTGACCATTGCTTTAGTGCCATACCAAATGACTTTTAAAAGCTCATCTAATGTATAGCCTAAATAGGCAATCTTTTTATAGATTGCACCGAAGTAAATTTTCTTAAAATACTCCTCGTCCATGGGGAGTAATGTTCCGTCTAAATCAAATAAAATTGTCTTAATCATGACAAGATTATTCCATTATTATTATCGTTTGTCATCACAAAAAATATTTTTGTGTTACAATATGTAGCCGTATGACTTGGGAATTATTCTTAGACATCTTATTAGACTCGCTTAAAGACAGTATCCTTGTCTTCGCTTTCGTGTTCTTATTCCATGTCATTTTATCTTTTATTGAAACACCAGTTTCTAACTTCTTAATTAAAAGAAAGAAGACTTCTCCAATCTTCGGTGCTTTATTCGGTTTAATCCCTCAATGTGGCACAAGTGTGGTTGGTGCGGAACTATATATTAAGAAATATATTACCGTTGGTACATTAATCGCTATCTTCTTAAGTTGTAGTGACGAAGCTTTATTAGTCCTTCTAGGAGCGTGGAATAATAAGACCTTAATGATCTTCCCATTAATTGGTTTAAAACTAGTGACTGGCATTGTTTTTGGTTTATTAATCGACTTCATTATTAGAAAACAAAAGATTATTGAAGTAGACCATGTGGAAGAAGAACATGAATGCCATACTCATCATCATGAAAACACACCCGCTCACGCGCATCTTATCCACCCATTAATCCATTCAATAAAAGTCTTTGTTTATATATTTATTATCAATCTAGCGTTAGGCACATTAATTGGCTTTATTGGAGAAGATAATTTCTCTAACTTTATGACCACGAACCGTTATTTAGCGCCTTTATTTAGTGCGATTATTGGTTTAATTCCTAACTGTGCTTCTAGTTTATTAATTACTGAATTATTTGTTGAAAGTCACTTATCATTTGGTGCTTTATTCGCAGGTTTATTAGTGAATTCTGGCTTAGGTCTCATGGTGCTCTTAAAAGAGAAATCCATGATTAAGAAAACACTCTTAATTGTTGTAACTTGCTTTGTAATTGCCGTGGCTTTAGGCTATTTGACTTGTTTAATCGTGGGATTTTAGTCTTTGACTAACTGAACACTATATGAACAGTCATTCATTTTTTAATTGCAAATATGAACGAACATTCATATAATAATCACGGTGATGAAATATGAAAGACGTTAAATTTACGACAATTAAGAAAATGGAAAGCCTCCTAGAAACAGCCTCAGATGCGACAAGATTAAAAATCATGTTCGCTCTTCTCGATGATGATGAATGCGAATGTGAAGAGTGCAACTGTGGTGTTTGTGAATCATTAAACTGCATGATTGAAAAATGCGTTAACGATATCGCCTTTGAAATCGAAGCTTCACAATCTTTAGTGAGCCATCAATTAAAAGTATTAAAAGATGCTGATTTGGTGAGAACCCGTAAAGAAGGCACAAGAGTGTACTATTCCTTAAAAGACAGACATGTCCGTTTGCTCTTAGGTGTTGCGTATGAACACGTCATGGAGGAAGAGAACAATGATTAAGAAAACATATCATATCTCTGGTTTTGACTGCCCAATGTGCGCGAAGAAGTCAGAAACACATTTAGGTAAACATGAACAAATCGATTATTGTCATATCGATTTTTCCACGAATAAATTATTTATTACTTATAAAGAAGAACCTTTAAGCGTTGAAGAAATTAAAAATATCATCGCAGAAGTGGAAAGCGATCCACTTGATATCCATGATTTAGAAAAGAAGAGCACAAAAAAGACTTATCACATTTCTGGTTTTGACTGTCCAATGTGCGCAAAGAAGTCTGAAGGACATCTTTCTAAACAAGAAGGTATTGAAAGCTGCCATATCGATTTCTCAACAAATAAGATGTTTATTACCTACACAAATAAGCCTTACACAGTGGAACAAATC
>CACZNF010000197.1 GCA_902782395.1 uncultured Erysipelotrichaceae bacterium
CGTGGAATAATATAGGTACCAGTGGTAATACAGTGGGAGAAAGTGGGAAATAATGTATTTCGGAAGTTTTGCTCATAATCTTGACGAAAAAGGCCGTTTAATGATACCTCGCAAAATGCGTGAGGAATTAGGCTATAAGGTCTACATTATGAAGGGATTTGAAGGATCTCTCTCTTTATACAACGAAGAAAGATACCAAAAACTTGTCGAAGAATTCTCTAGACTCTCATTCAACCAATCGAAGGTTCGTGACTATTTACGTCTCCAATTCGCTTCAACTTACGAAATGGAAGTCGATAAATTAGGCAGAGTCCAAATTCCAACCGCTCTACTTACCAAATACAACATCTCTAAAGAAGTTCTCGTTCTCGGTATCGGCGATCACATCGAAGTATGGGATAAAGCTAAATACGAAGAATACGAAAACGGCATTAAAGATGAATTCGAAAGCATTGCTGAAAACATCGATGCTAAGAAGGAATAGGGTATGGCCGAACATATCCCCGTCCTTCTAAACGAAACTATCCAAGGACTAAACATCAACCCATCTGGCACATACGTCGACCTCACTGTCGGAAGAGGTGGCCATAGTAGTGAAATATTGGCTCGCTTAAAAGACGGTCGTCTCATCTGTGTTGACCAAGACGAGGAAGCTATCGTCGCTTCCACCGCCAGACTTAGTAAAATTTCAAACAAGTTTGAAATGGTGAGAGCTAATTTCTCAGAATTAGAAACAATTCTCGCTAATCTAGGTATTAAAGAAGTTGATGGTATCTTAATGGATCTTGGTGTCTCTTCTCCACAATTTGATAAAGGAGAAAGAGGATTCTCTTATAAAGAAGACGCACGATTAGATATGCGCATGGATCAAAGACAAGATCTCACCGCTTATCAAATCATCAATAATTATGCTTTAGAAGATTTAACAAAAATCTTTCAAATATACGGAGAAGAGAAATACTCATACTCCATCGCTAAAAACATCATTAAAGCTCGTGAGGCTAAACCAATCGAAACTACCTTAGAGTTAGTGGAGATTATTAAAAGAAGTAAGCCAATGAAAGAGCTCAAGAAAGTGGGGCATCCCGCTAAACAAGTATTCCAAGCATTAAGAATCGCTGTCAACGATGAACTTAATGTCTTAGAAAAGGCATTAACTGCCGCCTTAAAACATTTAAAACCAGGTGGAAGATTAGCCGTTATCACCTTCCACAGTGGTGAAGATAGAATAGTTAAAAACTATTTCAAAGAAGCGGCCATTAGCGAAGGTAACCGTATCGACGGACCAATGCTAGAAAAAGAAAAAGAATTCGACCTTATTAATCGTAAACCGATTGTCGCTAGCGAAGCTGAACTAGAAATGAATCACAGAAGCGCTAGTGCCAAGCTAAGGATTATTGCAAGGAAAGAAAGGAGGCAACAATCATGGTTATGAAAGACAAATTAGTCAAATTCAATCATAAGGGTATGTATTACCAATTCAGAAAATTAGGTTTCATCTTCCTAGCTGTTATTTCTATTGGAACGATTGTTGCTGTTCCAACCTACATAACAATGCGTGAAATCGCTTCTCAAGCCCAACACGCCGAGGCCGAAGAACCTGAGTTATTAGAAGAAGATAGCGTTGATCTATCCTCTTATTAATAAAAATTTCTCCTTATTTGTCCATTTCCCCATGGACTGAAGTCGTAGTGTTGTCTATGACTTCTTTTTCATGTTTAGTGGTTTTTCAGTACATAATTAGTAAAAAGTAAGTTAAATATTATCGCCAAAGTAACTTTCTTAACTAATAAATAGTTAATTTATTGTAATAAGAAAAAAAGTTATTTAGAATATAGTAAAGTTGGACTTTTATTATGGATAAACCTATTGCCGCAATTGAGCTTGGAAGCAAGAAATTAAAATTAGTCGTTGGTTATGAAATCGACGGACAAGTATATGTCTTATACACCTTAACAAAACCTTATGGGTTCTGTATTGAAGGTGGCAATTTTATTGACGCTAGTAAAGTAGCGGAAACTATTAAATCAATCCGTGAATTCACTGATCCAAGCGCTAAACTTAAACTTAACATCTCTGATGTCCTTCTTTGCTTACCTCCATATGGTTTAGGAATTTATCAAACTAGACAAGTCACTACAGTGGTCACTGAAGATAG
>CACZNF010000198.1 GCA_902782395.1 uncultured Erysipelotrichaceae bacterium
ACCATTACGACAAGTAGTATTAACCCAATTGTGCCATAGTAATCTTGAGCTTCGCTTTTGTGTTTCATATTCTACGAATATAATATTAAAAATATTCACATATAATCAATATAAATCGGAAAAATTGAAACAAAGAAAAACCCGCAGAGATGAGGAGATGCGAGTTTTTACTTCATTGATAGAAAGGAGGAGATGAAGTTTTTTAGAAAAACCTCATCCTCAGAAAAGCTCTTTCGAGCCTAGTAACTATACCTATTAATTTTAATTAATGCAATAGTTATTTTTAAAATTGCACAAAGCAGCTACCTTCTGTGCGGCCAACAACACCGCCTCCTAAAGCAAAGAAGTATGAAGAAGGGAAGCTATTGTGGGTAAGGGCTCGCCCAGATAGATTATATAGGTTTGAGTTATTTAAGAATCCAACTGCGTAACCTGCTGCAGGATTACAAACGCTTTCACCATGAATAACATAATCCACGTTATTCATCGTTAAATAGTTACCATTTTGGCAGTTAAGCATGTAACCAGCAATGCCACCTGCGGCATAAATAAGATTAGAGTTAGCACCCGCTTCTAATTCAATCCAAGAAGAGGAGATTGTACTATTTGATATTGTAGTTCCTTCAATCATGCCAACAATACCACCAACGATATTTTTGCCATATGCGCCAGAATTTGACATTTGACAAGATACGATTTCACCTTGTGAGCGACCAACGATGGAACCAACATAGCTGATTGGGCTCGCTGCTGAAATATAAGAATCTTTGACAGTACACAAGACGACACTTCCACCATTTTGCTTGCCAGCAACAAAGCCAGCGCAGATTGTCGGATTTATGTTATATACCATGACATAGATTTGACTATTCTCAAAACGAATATATTGAACGATACCAGTTCCTATTGTTTCAAATAGGCCAACATTAATGGTGTTGCTAGAAGTATATAATTCGTAAATATTAAATTTCTTTAATTTAAAACCAGCACCATTAAGCATGCCATTGAATACACCTTTAATCGGTCCCAAGATTCTTCTTTATTGAAATAAATATCATTAGCGAGCTTATAATAAGCGTTCATTTCATTTTCAATGGCTTTTAATTGATAACGGTTATAAATCCTATATGGATTAGCGTATGTACCAGCACCAATAGCGGTTGGTTTTTTACAAATATATTCAAATCTCACATTGCTGATATAGGCAACCTTTTCTGTAAATACGCTACCGCTATTTGTTTCAATCTCCACTACTAAAGAATTACCATAGACATATTTAAGAGTGTTTAAATCCATAGAATAATAAGTATTGTCTTCTACCTCAATGCTGTGATCTGTTGGAATGCTGGTATATGACGATGGATCAAAATCTATACCAGCGATCATTACTTTTGTTCTTAGTTTAGTATTGCTCTTTGTGGCTCTTGCTGTATATTTGATTTTAATTCCAAGGACAGTATAACCATCCCTCTCTAACTGATCCATATCATAAAAAGGATCGAGACCAAAAGCTTTGTTAAAACAGTAGTTTTGAACCACATCCCAATAATGGCAGACTTTACGCTCATCATTAGGACTGACGACTGTATAAGTTTCTCTAAATTCAGTAGTTGTTCCTGTTGGATAAGCCTCTGATAGGAATGTTTGATTTCCTGAACGATTTAACATCTTTGGCTTTTTAACTGTTTGTGTGGTTTCTTCTTGTTCAACGTTAGCAACCACGGCTTCTTTACTAACGCTATTATTAGTGGTTTCTTGTTTATCTTTAAGATTAATACCACCCATTAGTAAAAAAGGTAATAATAAGGCTATTAATTTCATTATTTTGCCCCTCCTATTCATTAGACATAATGATAAAGGACAAATGCTAAAAATACACTGTTACAATCTTTATAAATTGTTATTTAGGTTTTTAAAAACCCACAGGATTTAATACCAGTGGGCCTTTGAACTATTATTCTTTGATTAACTTGATGGTCGCGTTAGCGTTACCATATTGATCTTCGTTAATCTTAGTGACTTCAAATCTAAAGCCTAAGTTACGTCCATCATCTAACTTACCATCATGGTTATAGAACTGTGATTTATAAGCATTCATAGAGAATGATTCACCTTGTTTAAAGAGTTGGCTATTAGTGATACCCCCTAGTGTTCGGTAATCAATATTAGTGTCATTTCTAATTAAATGTAGTAAGTCATAATTACCTTCATTAGAAGTGTTGTTATATAGATGTCTACCATTAGAGCCTAACTTAGCGTTAACGTGCCATAATCTAATACCTGGTACTGTCGCATATTTAGCCGAGTCTTCAGCGTTTAATCCAGTTGGGGTATAAAGCTCTAATAACATATATTCATCAAAGCCTTGTAATGATTCACTCCAACTTGGAGTTAAAAGAATCATATCACCACTGCTTTGGAAGTCATTAATTGTAATATTAATTTCATTAGATAATGATTCATTATTTCTAGAGAAGACATATGGTTCTGCCCAACCGAGGTTCATCACACTGTAGGCATCATGACCACCGGCATCCGCGGATTGCATATTAAGAATACCTACTGGTTCACTAGTCATTGTCTTATCATAATAATCAGATAAGCCAAAGGCGTGACCAATTTCATGAATTGTGGTATCCGCACGTAAACCTTTGACTGAAGATAAATCATCAGCGTTATAGTGTTTAGACGAATTAATACCATCAGCGGTATACATTGCGGCAAATGAGATCCAAGAATAGTTAGAAACACTACTTTCGTTGCTTAAGTTAATTTTCCTTTCCCAGTTGCTACTTCTAGGTTGGCCATTATCTCTAAAGCAGTGATAGTTAGTGCCATAGAATAGAATAACTGAGTCAATCTTACCGTCATTATTCTTATCGTAATCATTACGGGATTCACTTGGATTATTATCAAAGTAATTCTTAACAGCGGAGGCCACTAAATCGTTGATAGCGGTATCTTGATAAGCATATGTTGTGGAAGCATAGTTTACTTCATACCAATCAGCGACCTTACCAACGATATTGACTTTGCCATA
>CACZNF010000199.1 GCA_902782395.1 uncultured Erysipelotrichaceae bacterium
GAAGCTAGCCTCGCTAATAAATCAATGTATGAATATATCCAAGATGTTGATCCAAAAGATTCAGAAATCAAAACATCTTTAATTAACTCCCTTAAGAGCATGGTCAAGCTCATTGATATTGCTAGAGAAGATATTAAAAAGAACGAAGAAGTATTTTCTAAAATCTTAGAAGATATGATTTGGTCAGTTGGCTATCAAGAACATTTAAGAAAAGAAGATGATGGCGATGAACGTATTGAAAACGTTAAAGCCTTATTTGAAGATATCCGTCACTTCTTAAAGAACAACCCATCATCCACCTTTGATGAATATTTACAAAATATTGCCTTATTAAGTGCACAAGATGAAATCATTGATGGTGATCACGTCACCTTAATGACTGTGCACACTGCAAAAGGATTAGAATACCCCGTGGTCTTTGTTTTAAGATTTAACCAAGGTGTTTTCCCTAACCAAAGAGCGATGCTTGAAGGTGGCTATATCGCTATGGAAGAAGAAAGAAGATTAGCCTATGTCGCGATGACAAGAGCGAAAAAGAAACTCTATCTCACCTTAGCCATGGATTATTCTTACGTATTACAAGGAAGTTTAATCCCTTCCCAATTCCTAAAAGAATCTGGTAATGAAGTAGTGCAGAATAGAGACAATATGTTCCATAGTGGCCCACGTCTTCAACCAGCTAGACCAAAGGTGTATCATTTTGATGATGGCGATCATTTAGATTTTGATAGAGAACCTAAAAAACCAAGCACGCCAATTTTTGATGATATCACTAATGATGTCACTGATTGGAAAGTTGGCGATATTGTCATTCATAAAAAACTCGGTAAAGGTGTCGTTATAGCCTTAGAAGGTGATGACATCATTAAAGTTAATTTCGAAGAACATGGAGAAAAATCAATATTAGGAACCCATCCAAGTGTTTCTAAGGGAGGACATGAAGCATGAGTGTCAAAGATAGAATAGATGAGATTCGTAATTTATTAGAGAAATATAACTACGAATACTATGTATTAGATAATCCATCTGTAAGCGATGCGGAATATGACCGCTTAATGCAAGAATTAATCATGCTCGAAAACGATAATCCTGAATATCGTTCTCCTTTAAGCCCAAGCCAAAGAGTAGGCGGCATTGTCCAAGATAAATTCAAAGAAGTCACCCATAAAAGAATGATGCTTTCTTTAGCTAACGCTTTTAATGAAGATGATTTAAGAGACTTTGATAAAAAAGTCAGAGAAATCACAGGCTTAGATAAAGTCACCTATATGGCGGAAATGAAGATTGATGGTCTTGGTATGTCACTCAGTTATCATGGTAATTTAGAGTACGCTGCCACTAGAGGTAACGGCACTACTGGTGAAGATGTGACTGCTAATGTGATGACCATTAAATCAATACCATCTCACATCAATTTAAACGAAGACTTTGAAATTAGAGGTGAAGTCTTCATGCCTAAGAAGTCCTTAGAAAGACTCAATAAAGAAAGAGAACAAACTGGCGAACCATTATTCGCTAATGCAAGAAATGCTGCCGCTGGTAGTATTAGACAACTCGATAGTTCTATCGCTGCTTCTCGTGGCTTAGATGCTTTCTGGTATTACTTTGTTAATGCCGCTGATTTTGGTATTAGATACCATAGCGAAGCTCTCAAAATGGCGGATTCTCTTGGCTTTAAAACAAACCCAGAAAGAAGATTATGTAACGGCATTGATGAAGTGCTTAAATACATTGATGAATATACCGAAAAACGTCCTACCTTAGCGTATGATATCGATGGCATCGTCATTAAAGTTGATGATATGTCACTATATGACAAACTTGGTTATACAGCGAAAACTCCAAGATGGGCAATTGCTTATAAATTCCCACCTGAAGAAGTGATCACTAAATTAGAAGATATTATCTTCACCGTTGGTAGAACTGGTAAGATTACCCCTAATGCGGTTTTAACTCCAGTAAGAGTGGCAGGATCAGTGGTGCAAAGAGCCACTCTTCATAATGAAGACTTTGTCGTTGATAAAGATTTAAAGATTGGTGATTTAGTCGTTATCCGTAAAGCGGGTGATGTCATTCCAGAAGTCGTTAGACCAGTCATAGAAAGAAGAACAGGCACAGAAATCCCATTTGTGATGATTAA
>CACZNF010000200.1 GCA_902782395.1 uncultured Erysipelotrichaceae bacterium
TTATCACCTGATACTTACCTCGCTATGTATAAGTATCTACAAAAGTAATAAGTCCCCCTTAAAAATTATTTTTAAAGTGTTACAATTAAATCGAAGATGAAAAGTTTACACATTCGTAGCTACGCAAAAATCAATCTTTGCTTAAATATCACTGGAAAACGTAAAGATGGATACCACGAACTAGATATGGTTATGGTTCCTATTTCTTTGCACGATTCTTTAGTAGTGGATTTACTCAAAAAATCACCAGATAACTTTGTTACTGTTGATGATTTCTCAATTGGTTCTTTTAACTATAACTTAGCAACGTTCTCCATTGATAAATTACGTAGCGTATATCATTTCGATGAAAAATTCAGAATCCTTATTCATAAGGTTATTCCAATTCAAGCGGGTTTAGGTGGTGGTTCATCTAACGCTGCTTGTTCTTTAAAAGCGGTCAATGATCTCTTACAATTAGGGGCCTCTGATGAAGAATTGATGGAAATTGGTAAAACACTTGGTTGTGATATCCCATTTTTTGTGAAATGCAAACCTGCAAGATGCAAAGGATTAGGGGAAATTCTCGAACCAATTGAAATAAAAAATAACTACTACGTGCTTATTGTTAAACCAGAAGCAGGCTGTTCCACTAGGGAAGTATATTTAGCCGCAGATTCTATGGATTTACCAGTTTGTAACGTAGATAATGTAATTAAAGCATTACAAGAAGGCGATGATGATTTGTTAGCCGCTAGTATGGGTAACGCTTTACAAGCTCCTGCTATTACTTTAGTGCCACAAATCCAAACCATCATCGACGAATTGCATGATTGTGGTCTTAAAATTGTCCAACAAACAGGCTCAGGTTCCGCTGTTTTTGCTTTAAGCACCGACAAAAAACTTCTCAAAAAAGTTTTAAAACAATTTGAAAACAAATACCAGGTCGAATTGGCCCGTGTATTGAAATAAATTACGTATCTTACATACATATAATGGAGGTTCTTTTATGAACAAATATGTAGTCGTATTAGCGGCTGGCAAAGGCACAGGAATGAATTCCCGTGATCCAGAGCACTCAAAGGTTTCTTATCCAATTTTAGGTAAACCAATTATTAACTATGTTATCGACGCAGTTAAACCACTTGATCCTCAAGAGATTGTTACTGTTGTGGGTTTCGGTGGTGAATTAACAAAATCACTCGTCGAAAAAGAATCAGATGTTGTTTGGCAAAAGAGATTATTAGGTACAGGTCACGCTGTTTTACAAGCAAAGCCATTCCTTGAAGGTAAACCAGGCCAAACATTAGTGATCTATGGTGATACACCACTCGTAGAAACAGAAACATTACGTCAAATCTTCCACATTCACGAAAAGAATAGATATGACATGACTGTTGTTTCTGCTGTTTTAGATAATCCAAAAGGTTATGGTCGTATCTTAAGAGAAGATAAATCAAATCGTATCTTAGCGATTAGAGAAGAAAGTGACTGCACATTCGCTGAATATGAAATCAACGAAGTTAACACTGGTATCTGTATCATCGATAACGAATTATTATTCAAATACATCGAAAGACTATCAGTTGATAACAACAGACACTTATTCTACTTATCCGAATTAGTGCAATTATTCATCCAAGATAACTACCACGTGGGCGTGTTTGTGGCGGAAGAAATGAAAGAAGTCTATAGCATTAATAACCGTGTCCAATTAGCGTACGCTGCTAAGATTATGCGTAGAAGAATTAACCAAAGATTAATGCTTTCCGGTGTCTCTATTGAAGATATTGATTCCGCTTATATCTCACCAGACGTTGAAATTGGTCAAGATACCGTTATTCGTAGCAATACAACCATCTTAGGTAAGTCCAAAATTGGTGAAGCTTGCTCCATTGGTCCAAACACCATTCTTAACAATGTTGAAGTGGGTAATGAAGCAGAAATTATCTCCTCTAATTTAGATGGTGTTAAGGTCGAAAACTCCGCAAAAGTCGGTCCTTTTGTGGAAAAGAAAGGTAAATAATATGCAAATTGTCGAGAGTTTTGGTAAGAACGTTTTCGTTGGTGAAAAGATGGTGGGATATATTGACCGCCAAGGCATTTTTATCAATCGTCAAAAGTTCGCGGATATTACTCCAGAAGGCGAAATCTCTTATCAAAGATAAAGAAGTCGGTTATATCGATAACGATAATAACTTTGTCTTCTACGATATTAAGTTTTAGGTAAATTTATGATTGCGATTGGTATTGATATTGGTGGTATGTCCATTAAAGGTGCGGCAGTTGATAGTAACGGTCGTGTCTATGAGAAATTCAGTATGCCTTTTGTTAAAGGCGAACCTGGAGAAGAAACCGTTAGAAAACTAGCGGCTTTAGTTAAAGAATATATCGCTTCCCAACATTTAGAAGATAAGATAGCAGGTGTAGGTATCGGTTGTCCTGGTACTTTAAATGTGGCAGACGGTATTGTTGAATACTCCAATAATCGAGGTTGGATCATTAATGATGCAAACGCTGCAGCATTAGGTGAGGCTAAATTTGGTGCGGGTAAACAATATGAAACAGTCATTATGCTCACATTAGGCACAGGCGTTGGTGGTGGAATTATCATCAACGGCAAACTCTATGAAGGCAATCAAGGAAAAGGCGGAGAACTGGGACACATTGTCGTCCAAGTTGATGGTGAACAATGTTCTTGTGGTAGAAAAGGCTGCTTAGAAGCCTATGCCTCTGCGACCGCTTTAATTAGAGAAACTAAAAAAGCTATGCGTTCAAATAAGCGCTCATTAATGTGGCAAATATCACCTGAAATCGAATTAGTGGGTGGTAAAGTAGTGTTCGAAGGCGCCGCCAAAGGCGATAAGAGCGCTCAACAAGTATTAGATAACTACATCAAGTATCTTGGTGAAGGTATATTAAATTACTGCAACATCTTTAGACCAAACGTTGTTGTTCTATCTGGTGGCATCGCTAATGCGGGTAAGCCATTATTTGATCCATTAAACAAATATATTGAAGAACGTTTCTATGGATATCAAAGAACACCAGCAGTGGAAGTTGTTCCTGCCGAATTAGGATATGATTCTGGCAAGATTGGTGCGGCAGCATTATTTTTCAAATAAAAAGGGAGTTTTTACATTATGCAACTAGTCATTATGGCCGCGGGCATGGGTAGCCGTTTTGGTGGCCTCAAACAAATGGAACCAATGGATGATTACAATAACTTTTTATTGGATTATTCCATTTATGATGCAAAACGCGCTGGTTTCAGTTCTGTCGTCTTCATTATTAAAAAAGATTTCTATGAAGCATTCAGAGATACAATCGGTAAAAGAGCGGAAAAGATTATCAAAGTTGAGTACGCTTTCCAAGATTTAAATGACCTTCCAGAAGGCTTCAAAGTACCAGAAGGAAGAGAGAAACCATGGGGTACCGCTCACGCAATTTACGCGGCACGGGATCTAATTAAGGAAGATTTTATCGTCATTAACGGTGATGATTTCTATGGTAAAGAAACATATGAAGTGGCTTATAAATACTTAGCCTCTTTACCAAAAGATAGCAAAGGTAAATATGCCATCGTGGCTTTTGAAGCAAAGAACACTATGACGGAAAATGGCGCGGTTAAAAGAGGCGTCGCTTTCCAAGATAAGAATGGCTATTTAGAAAAATTAATTGAATCAAGCATTTACGCTAAAGGTAATAAAGTTGTTTGCGAACCATTAGACGGCACACCAGCTTTTGAAACAGAACCAAACCAATTAGTGTCCATGAACTTATTCTGCTTCAATAAAGATCTTATTCCTGCTTTAGGTGAAAAGTTCCCACTTTGGTTAAAAGAAAACATCAACGTTCCTAAATCAGAATTCTTAATTCCAACAGTCGTTGATGAATTAGTTCACGAAAATAAAGCCACAGTGCGCTTATTATCCACTCCATCAGTGTGGTTCGGTGTCACATATAAAGAAGACAAACCAGGTGTTGTTAAAGCTTTAAAAGCCTTAGTGGACAAAGGTGAATATAAAGAAGGCTTATATTAATCTTTAAAAAAATATTATTTTTTACTTGTAAAAACGTTCCTCGTATAACTATGATTATCACGTAGGAAC
>CACZNF010000201.1 GCA_902782395.1 uncultured Erysipelotrichaceae bacterium
TGCAATTCTTGATAGATGAGTTTGTATAACGACAACAAATAGCTTTTTTAAATATTCATATTAGGAGTAATCTTGTTTGCTATATCATTAAAGTATGAATGATGTTTTAGAAACAATAAAAAGCAGATTTGATCAACATTTATATAGACATGAAGGCATCAAATGGGATGATGTTTTAACTAAAATCAATAATCCCAAAACACTAGCTTCAATTAAATATATGGAAGAAACTGGTGGAGAAGTAGATGTTGCTTTTATTACACCATTAAATCTATTAATCCTTTGTGATTTTTCTAAAGAAACACCTAAAGGTAGAAGAAGTCTTTGTTATGATGAGAATGCTAGATTAAATAGAAAGAAAAACGCTCCTATATCTAGTGCGATAGAAGAAGCGAACAAAAACGGCATTTTATTAATGGATTTAGATATTTATAATTTTTTACAAAATATCGAAGAATTTGATTTAGCAACATCAAGTTGGATAAAAACCCCGGAGAGTATTAGAAGCAAAGGTGGTGCTTTATTTTGTGAAAAAAGATATGGCCACATATTCTATTTTCATAATAGCGCGGATTCATATTATTCAGTCCGTGGCTTCAGAGGATATATCTTTTTAAACTAAAAAACATATAAAAGAAACTTGATTCAGCCAACTACGCTATTAAGCAAGCGCACGTGTCGCGCTCTTTTTTAATTTTTTTAATAATATTTAGATGCACGCGTCTACATGCAAAAAATAACGATTATTAGTAAAAAACATATAAAAAGGTTGAATATGTAATCAATCTTGTCGCTTTTTCTGGTTTCAAAAAAAGTATAGCAAAAGAAAAAAATGGTCGTATAATGGAGCCATAAACTCCCGGTCGTAATGCTTCATCTAATAATGTTTATTTGGTGTAGTTTTAATGACCCCTAAGTACATATGTTTTGAAAGGAAACAATTCAATGAAAAAAAGAAGTTTATCTTTAATGATCACAGCGTTAAGCCTTTCTGGTATGTTACTCGCAGGTTGTAACATTCAAGGTCCAAACGCCGCGATTAACAGCAGAGCCGGTACTTATGAAAAGCAACAATTATATCAATTGTATGCAGCTGCCGGTGGCACAATGTCTTATGACGAATGGTTAAATTCTGTTAAAGGCGCCGACGGTGCGTCTCTCTTAGCGGACAGAAGAAACCCAACTGATGCAGATGGCAAGAATGGTGACGTCTTCATCAACATCGAAACATGGGATGTATTCCTTAAAGTCGGTGGTTCTTGGAGCCCAGCCGGTAACATCAAAGGCGCTCAAGGTGAAAAGGGCGACAAAGGTGATAAAGGCGATAAGGGTGACCAAGGTGAAAAGGGCGACAAGGGCGACAAAGGCGATAAAGGTGACACCGGTGCCCAAGGTCCTCAAGGCGAACAAGGCCCACAAGGCGAACAAGGTCCTCAAGGTGAGCAAGGTGCTCAAGGCGTTCAAGGCGAAAAGGGCGAACAAGGTGTTGGCATCAAAGAAATCAAGAAAACAGGCAATGACGGATATTGTGATATCTATACAATCTTCCTAACCGATGATTCTGAATATGAATTCAAAGTTCCAAACCGCGCCGTTTCTATGGAAGTGGAAGACATTAGATTAGATAACGATGACAATCCATATCCATACTTTGCTAACACATCCGCTTCATTAGGCGTTGAAGTAACTGTCGAATTTGCTGATGGAAGTGAAGAAGTCCTTGATGATGACGCTTATGTAGTCACAGACTTTGATCTCTCAGCTGTAGGTAATGGCGAAGCCAAAATTACATTTGGTCCATTATCTGAAACACTTGCCTATCAAGTTGCTGATATTTCAGAGTATATCTATGCAGACTTACTTCTCGAAGATGATACACTTGTCGATAAGGTTCCTGGATTAAGCTCAGGTGTTGAAGACTATCAATACGAAGGTGGCCAATTATTTGTTATCTTCGAAGAAGACCTCGAAGCAGAAGATGTCGTTGCACAATATGGTGAAGAATTATTAGCTGCTAACTGGACAGAAAATGGTGCTGACTCTTATGGTGATATGCACTATAAATCACCAAACGGTGAATTAGATGTTTGTCCATGGAGCTATTATGGCATAGCGGTTGTTGTTGATAT
>CACZNF010000202.1 GCA_902782395.1 uncultured Erysipelotrichaceae bacterium
GGTTTATTCGGTGGCGCTGGTGTTGGCAAAACCGTTTTAATTCAAGAATTAATGAATAACATCGCTAACGAAAAAGGTGGTATTTCCGTTTTCGCTGGTGTTGGTGAAAGAAGTAGAGAAGGTAATGACCTCTACTATGAAATGCAAAAGACTGGTGTTATTAATAAGACCGCTTTAGTCTTTGGTCAAATGAATGAACCACCAGGTGCCCGTATGAGAGTGGCCCTTTCTGGTTTAACGATGGCGGAATATTTCCGTGACCAAGAACATAGTGATGTCCTTTTGTTCATTGATAACATCTTTAGATTTACCCAAGCTGGTAGTGAAGTCTCTGCCCTTTTGGGTAGAATGCCTTCCGCTGTTGGTTATCAACCAACCTTAGCGACAGAAATGGGCCAATTACAAGAAAGAATTACATCGACAAGTAGTGGTTCTATTACATCCGTGCAAGCGATTTACGTCCCAGCGGATGACTTAACTGACCCTGCTCCAGCCACAACATTCTCACACTTAGATGCAAAAACCGTCCTTGATAGAGGTACCGCTGCTTTAGGTATTTATCCAGCGGTTGATCCATTAAATAGCTCATCGACCGCTCTTGAACCATCAATAGTTGGTCAAGAACATTACGATGTGGCCAGAGGCGTTATTGAAACACTCGAAAGATATAAAGAATTAAGCGATATTATCGCTATCTTAGGTATGGATGAATTATCTGATGAAGATAAGAAAGTCGTCGCTAGAGCGAGAAAGATTAGAAACTTCCTTTCTCAACCATTCCATGTGGCAGCGAGATTCTCTGGTTTAGAAGGTGTCTTCGTCAAAAGAGAAGATACCGTCCGTTCTGTTAAAGCCATCTTAGATGGTGAAGTTGATGACCTTCCAGAAATGGCTTTCTTATACGTGGGCACAATTGAAGAAGCCCGTAAAAAAGCGGAGTCCTATAAACAATGAGCAACTTCCTTTTAGAAATCTTTACACCTTTTGGTAAATACTTCGACCGTTATGTCGAAGAAATCGTGGTCCAAACAGAAGAATACTGTTTAGGTATTTTACCTAACCACGCTCCTTTAATCGCGAAGGTTAAAGTTTCTAAATTAACAATTATCCAAAGTGGGGAAAGAAAGTGTTATGCTATCGGTGAAGGCTTACTCAATGTTAGTAAAGATGGTGTTGTTTTACTTTTAGAGTCTATCGAAGGTAAAAACGACATCGATATTGAAAGAGCAAGAAATGCGAAAAAGCGCGCCGAAGAACGCTTGCACTAATAAGAGCGAATAATCGTATTAGTGTCTATGAAAATGACTAGGAGGATTCCATATGCATTCTTGGCATGATGTTAAAATTAGCCGCGTGACTCCAGAAAACTTTCTTGCGGTAATCGAAATCTCTAAAGGTAGCAAAAACAAATACGAACTTGATAAAGAAACAGGTCATTTAATTTTAGACCGTGTTTTATTCACATCCACTCACTATCCACAAAACTATGGTTTTATTCCACGCACATTCGCGGATGATTATGACCCGTTAGACGTTTTAGTGCTTTGTTCGGAAGCGATTGTACCAATGTCACTCGTAGAGTGCTTCCCAATCGGTGTGCTTATTATGACTGATAATGGTCTTAACGATGAAAAGATTATCGCTGTGGCGAAAAACGATCCATTCTATAACGGCTATAACGATATCTCGGAAGTCCCACCTCACATCATGGATGAAATTAAACACTTCTTCCAAGTTTATAAAACTCTTGAGGGTAAAGATACTTCTGTGGAAGTCTTTAAAGATAGAAAAGCTGCAGAATCAATTATTGAAGAAGCCCTTAAAAGATATCATCACGATATCGAACCACGCATTGTCGCAGAAAGAAAAGCGAGAGGCTATTAATGCTTCATATCGTCTTATATCGTCCTGAAAAACCACAAAACACTGGTAACATTATGAGAACTTGTGTCGCTATCCATGCGACACTTCACATTATTGGACCAATTACTTTTTCTATTGATTCAAAAGACCTCAAAAGAGTGGGTATGGACTATATTGACGACTTAAAAATGAATTTCTATAAAGACTATGAAACATTCGTTAAAGAAAATCCTACCGCTAATATTTATTACGTCACTAGATACGCTAAAACAGTCTATTCTTCCTACGATTTATCCAATCCAGTGAAAGATATCTATTTAATGTTTGGAAGAGAATCAACAGGTATTCCTCATGATATTTTAAAAACTCATGAAGACCGTTTAATGCGTATTCCGATGGTCCCTGAAGCAAGAAGCTTAAACTTATCTAACTGTGTTGCCTTAGTGGCCTATGAAGTTCTTAGACAACAAAACTTCCCCAATCTTGCGACTGAGGAAGCTATTAAAGGACCAGATTTCTTATTTAAGGACTAATAGTCCTTTTTATTATTTAATAATTCAATAGTCTCACTTCTTACATTATTTAAAGTAATCGTGGAGTAATTGAGCAAATTAGCCTCGCCTAAAGCGTGGCCTTTTTTAACGTTTTTCATCTCTGTAATCATAATATCCCCAGCGGTTTTATTAGAGAGGATTAAACAGAGTTCCGCGGCCACTAATTTAACAGCGTTACTGGGATTAGGATTATGAATAATGACATGTGCTCCATGATAGTCTTTGATATGTAAGTAGTAATCATCTTTTTTAGCAATCTTAAATGTTAATTCATTATTAGAGGAAGCATTCTTACCAAAAGAAATCTTCACATTATCATAAATGATATATGAGCATCTAATTGGTAATAGTTTCTTCTTTAAATGTTGCTTTGGAAGTAGTTCTTGGCTTAAAGAGAATAATTCTTCATCATCCATGTATTGAGAGCTCACTAATTAGTAGGAAAGATATTCTTCCTCTTCTTTAGCTTTATTAATTTCTAATTCCGCCATCTCAATAGTGCGTTTGCTCTTTTTATATTTCTTAAACATCGCATTCGCGTTTTCAACGATGCTCTTAGATTCGTCTAATTGGATGTTGTTATCTTTAAGATATTCATCTAATAGTTCTTTATCAGATTGGAACGCTAATAAGTAGTTACCATGATCTGCATCATTTAAATGTTCCTTCGCGGATTCTATTTCACTTCTTAAAACCACACTCTTTTTATCGAGTGATTTAATACGACTTTTAATATATCGATATAATGGTGTGAACTTTTCTTTCTTGTGAACTTGTAAAGCGTTTTCATAATAGTTCACTGCCTGTTTCTTGATTTCTTCTAAAGAAGGAAC
>CACZNF010000203.1 GCA_902782395.1 uncultured Erysipelotrichaceae bacterium
TATTACGTTGCATCGGCGCATGCGCGGTTGCACCAGCTGTTAGCATTAATGGTAAGGTCTACCCACAAGTGAAAGTTGACAACGTCAAGAGTATTATCGCGGATTATCGCGCTAGGGAGGCTTAATCGTATGGCAAAGATTACTAACGAAAAAGAACTTCAAGCCAGATTTGAACACTGCGGTAGTTGTTTGCAAAAGAAATTCCACTGTGAACCAGGACACAAGGCTATTGTCGTCTGTGGTGGTACCGGATGTTTATCCGCTGATTCACAAGTTATCATTGATAAATTCAAGGAATTAATTAAAAAGAATGGCTTAGAAGATAAAGTCACCGCTAACATCGTTGGATGTTTCGGTTTCTGTTCCCAAGGCCCATTCGTCAAGATCTTCCCAGAAGAAACCTTATACGTCAAAGTTAAAGTTTCTGATGTTGAAGAATTATTCGAAAAAGACATCTTAAATAACGAAATCGTCACACGTTTACTCTTTGTTGATCCTCAAACCAAAGAACACGTCCAAAAACAACACGATATTAACTTCTATAAATTACAAAGAAGAGATATCGCATTACATGGTAATGGCGAAATCAATCCAGAAGATGTTGATGAAGCTATTGGTAATGGCGCATTCCAAGGCTTAAATAGAGCCTTACATATGTCCAGAAAAGAAGTCATTGATGAAGTTTTAAAATCTGGATTAAGAGGTAGAGGCGGCGCTGGATTCCCAACTGGTAGAAAATGGTCATTCGTTCCTGACACTGACGAACCAAAATACATGATTTGTAATGGTGACGAAGGTGACCCAGGTGCATTTATGGACCGTTCCATTATTGAAGGTAACCCATGTGCAGTTATCGAAGGCATGATGATTGCTGGCTACGCCATTGGCGCACAAAGTGGTTACTTCTATGTCCGTGCGGAATATCCAATCGCAGTTCAAAGATTAGCTAAAGCTATTAAAGACTTAGAAGAATTAGGTATCTTAGGTGATCACATCTTAGGTACAGACTTCTCCTTCCGTTGTCACATTCGTTTAGGCGCAGGCGCCTTCGTCTGTGGTGAAGAAACCGCTTTAATTAATAGTATTGAAGGTAAACGCGGTATGCCAAGACCACGTCCTCCATTCCCAGCAGTTAAAGGTTTATGGGATCATCCATCCGTTGTTAACAACGTCGAAACATTAGCCTGTGTTCCATATATCTTAAGAGAAGGTTGGGAAAAATTCGCTGCTATCGGCACTAACGATACCAAAGGTACAAAAGTCTTTGCGTTAGGTGGTAAAGTCAATAACGTTGGCTTAGTGGAAGTCCCTATGGGAACAACCTTAAGACAATTAATCTATGATATCGGTGGCGGTATCCCAGGCAATAAGAAATTTAAAGCCATTCAAACAGGTGGTCCTTCCGGTGGATGTTTAACCGAGAAAGACTTAGATACACCTATCGACTTTGGTAGTTTAGTCGCTGCTGGTAGTATGATGGGTTCTGGTGGCGCCATCGTCATGGACGAAGATAACTGTATGGTGGACGTCGCTAAATTCTATATGACATTTATCTGTGATGAATCATGTGGTAAATGTTCACCATGTCGTATTGGTACAAGAAGATGTTTAGACATCTTAACCAAGATTTGTGATGGTAAGGGTGAGCCAAAAGACTTAGAAGAACTCAAAGAGTTAAGTAAAGTCATTCAATCTAACTCCTTATGTGCTTTAGGTCAAACTGCGACAAACCCAATCTTATCCACAATGAAAGCATTCCCAGAGGAATATCAAGCGCACGTTGTCGATCACAAATGTCCAGCACATGTTTGTAAGAACATGATGGAATACTACATCGTTCCAGAAAAATGTATGGGTTGTACATTATGTGCACGTAACTGCCCAGTTGGTTGTATCACTCCTACAGATAAACCAGCGAAGATTCCAAATAAATTCGTTCACCACATCGATCCAAATAAGTGCGTGAAGTGTGGTTCATGTATCGCCGGATGTCGCTTCGGCGCAATTATCAAGAAGTAAGGAGGAAACGATTATGGCATTAGTTAATATCAAAATCGAAGGCCGCGACTATCAAGTTGACAGCAGCTTAACAGTCTTAGAAGCCTGCCGCAAATGCGGATATGAA
>CACZNF010000204.1 GCA_902782395.1 uncultured Erysipelotrichaceae bacterium
CATAAATAAAAACGAAAATACCACCGAGAGCGTCACCAAGATCGGCATCTGGTTTAAATAGCGCATTGCAAGAAGTGAAAACAAATAATGCTTCGCCTCCTAAAAACAACGCGGCAATTGTCACGAAAATGCATGATAGGATGATTAAAACCTTACTACTTTTCCTCATTTTCCTTTTCCTCCTCTGGAGTGTTTTCAGCTTGTTCTTCTAAAGAAGACTCTTCTGCTTTTTCTTCTTCATCGACTTCCACGATGGCATCTAAGATACCTGGAATTGGATGATAGAAATGATAAATGCCTTCAAAAATATAGCAAAGGCATAAATAAGAAATAGCAATTGGGAAACCTAAACGGTAAATCATTGGATCTGTTGGCTTTGTGATAATGCAATATAAGTCAAAAGCCACCATGTAGATACCTGCTGGTAAATGCAAAGCTTTATCAAGCAAGGAGATTTTTGGTCTTCTTTTTTTGGATAAAAGGCCCCAGAAGAAATCAACGATAACCCAGGTACCACCGAAAAGGGTAATCCAGTTAAAGACCAAATGACGAGTGGAATTATATGGGATAACTCCAGTTAGTTTTAAAACCGCCACCACTAAAAAGATAACGGCAATGATAATTAACTCACCACTGTAGATGAGTTTTGCTTTTGTTAAAGCGTCTAATTTCTTTTTCATGCTCAATATCTTACCATTAAATATCTATTTAATAAAGAAATCTTGCAAAATATCACTGACTTCTTTTGGTTGGAAAGCTACTTCGTATTTGCGCCACTCAGCTTTAAATAAATCACGATATTCGTTATTGAGGTATCTTTCATCAATTAATAAAACAGCCCCTTTATCGGTTTCACTTCTAATCACTCTACCTAAGGCTTGCATGACTTTGTTCATGCCTGGGTTTAAATAGGCGTAATTATAGCCAGATTGTTCTTTTTTATCGTAGTAAGCGGATATTTGATTGCTCACAAAGTTAATCTTTGGCATACCAATACCAACGATAACTGCGCCTATAAGGCGGTCACTCACTAAGTCAATTCCTTCCCCAAAAGCACCACCGACGATGACAAATCCTAAAGTGGTCTTTTCTGGGTTTGGTTTGAAGTTAGTTAGGAAGATTTCTTTTTCTTCATCACTCATATCCTTTTGTTGTTCAAAGACATCAATACCTTCGAGGTCAATATAAGGCATGAGATTACTTAAATATTCATAACTTGGTAAAAAGACAAAGTAGTTACCAATTTTGTTTGATACAAAGCTCTTAATATAATCAGCAACTTTTTGATATGAAGTGGCTCTATTTTTATATCTAATTGAGACATTAGGCGCAATTATAATCTTAAGATTATCAATTGGGAATGGCGAAGGAAGGATGAGTTGCGCGTCATCTTTCTTACCCCCTAGCATATCAACATAATAATCAATTGGGGAAAGTGTCGCAGAGAAAAGGACACTACCTCTAAGATTCTTTAAAGAACTAGCAAGGAAGGAAGAAGCATCTAAACATGAAAGATGAAGAATTGTATCGTCTTTAGTGATTTGGTAATAGCAAAGATAATGGTCATTAAAGAATTCTAACATCTTATTAAAGCGATTGACTTCAAGGTAGAAATTTAATAGTTCCTTCGTCATCTCTTTGTTTTCGTTCTTATTCACATCTTGCAAAGTCGTGATATACGAAGAGATCGTTTTATAAGTGTAATCATAGAAATCATCTAAGACATGGTCACCTTCATCACCAAGATATTCCTTAAACATCTTGTTCATTTTAGACATCGCTAGTTTTAGTTTATGAAGTTTACTATGACGGATGGACTTACGCGCTTCTAAGAAACTCTTGTAGGATAATGATGCACTGTACATGTCCCTACTTCTATCCACGAGATTGTGGGCTTCGTCCACTAACGCGAGATAAGAAGAAGTATCTTCATCAAAATATCTCTTCATGTAAGAGATTGGATCAAACAAATAGTTATAGTCACAAATGATGACATCCATAAATAAAGATAAATCTAATTCAAATTCAAATGGACAGATTTGATTCTCATAAGCAATTTGATTGATGAGATTTAAATCAAAGTCATCATAAGTTAATAAGCA
>CACZNF010000205.1 GCA_902782395.1 uncultured Erysipelotrichaceae bacterium
TTTGGATCTCCACTTAATAAAGGTTTATCACTACATCTGGTGAAGTTAATACCATCTTTACTAACCGCTAAACCAAGGTGAATAAGGTGAGTCTTATCATTACCTGCGGCTCTATAAACCATATAGAAGGTTTCATCATCTTCGTTATAGATAGCCGCTGGGTTAAGAACACATAATTCTTCCCATTGGTTCTTAGCGTTTGGTTTTAATATTGGATTATTTTTATATTTAGTAAATTTCATGATGGTCACCTCTATTCAATGGTTGTTCTTGTATTAGTGGTATAGCCGATATTCTTAAGGAGTCTTAAGTTATCAACATAGATATCACTGCTACTGTAATCGTTATTAACGATACCGAAGGACACGGATTCGATATTCTTTGCGTAGTTAGCGGAAATAGTCTTACTACTACCGTTAACATCCTTAAATAATTCGAAACCTATTTCGTAATGTGTCCAAGTAGTTGGAAGATTACTTAATGTAAATCTCATCTTCATTAAGGTTGTACCACTTCTCCAGTTGAGGTTGAGGTAGACTGTGGCCTTACCATCACCCTTAACATCAATAGAGAAGCCTTTCGCGGTAATTGTATTAGCGAATTGTGTCGCTCTAGAGTAGGAGATGGATTCATAACCCTTATAGTGCATTCTTAATGATTTAGCGCCGCCGATAGAAGAGACGTCTGTGGCTAATGCCATTTCGTTATAATCTCTTTCAGTTGCGTAGCTCCAATATTCAAAGATATCAGCGTTATTCGCATAGCCTTCCATTGTTTCAATGGTAATTCTATTTGGATTATCAGTATCTTCTTTAATCGTGCCACTGATTTCTACGATTGATGTCTCAGTCGCATTCTTAAAGTAGATTTCATCTAAATAGACAGGGTTAGCGATCGCATATGTTGGATGGTGATTACCTTGTTGGTCATAGTAGAGATACTTAAAGCCAAAGGCCATATGAATGATGTGGTTAACATCTAATGGATTTGGTTTATCAAATAATTGATCACCATTATTCAATGTAAAGTCATCAAACTTAATTGTGTACTTATGCCATTCTTTTTCGACTTTATCGATGACATATCTATACCATTCACCTGTATCCATGGTTAATTGAATGGTCATTTCAGCGGCGATATCTTTTTCATCAAGATAGGCGACCGCTGGATCATCAAACTTCACAGAAGCATCTTTAAGCCAGATAGAGAAAGCGTTTAAGCTTGGATCAACATTCTTAGTGTCTAAGTAGATTTGATATGTTGCCATTTCCATATCCGCTTTATAGTCGAATTCAGCGCAATATGTATTAGTACTGCCACCCGCTTTATGGATGGTATCTAATTTCATCGCTTCATCTTTATTAACGACACTTTGATCCCAGTAGTAATACATTTCAGTATAAATGCCATAATCATTAAAGTTATCGATACAGCCATCGTTAGACACAATACGTTTACGGTTTTCGACGATGTCATCAATCTTAATAACTTCTAAGTCTTTAATAGATAAGCTACCTGTACTATAGTTATCCGCTAAACCGATATTAAATTTCTGGATGTAATAGAACTGTTTAGCCCCATCACCGGTCATATAATCAGTTCTTTGGAAAGCTTTAAGAGGAATAACTAATTCTTTATAGTCATCTCTAATTAAATAGTTAAATGATAGTTTAAACTGCCACCTATCGTTATCTTCTTCTAAGATTCTAAAGTAGAAGTTAGAGTTAGATGAGGCACCAGTATATTTAACTTTCATTCTTACTGCATCGCCTTCGATGAAGTATTTATAAACGTTAACGTTTTGGAAACCATAACCAGAGAAACCATTTGGATTTGTTTCTGCATTTTTAGCGGTGAAGTTAAGAGTTAATTCACTACCATCTTCAGAAATAACCATATCGTTTCTAAAGTCATAGTTTTCATATGTCCAATCTTTTGGATCAGTACTTCTAAAGTCCATCTTATCCATGAACGTACCTTTATAGTCATTAAATTTGACCGCTTTGATGTTAGAGAATAAACAAATTCCATCACCAAATGTTCTTTCAAAGACGATTTCAAAGTATCTAATATGCTGCCAGTCAAACTTTCTAT
>CACZNF010000206.1 GCA_902782395.1 uncultured Erysipelotrichaceae bacterium
CAGGATATTTTTCTAACAAATCATCAACGCATGATCCCACCATTGTGGCTGGGTTAATTAAGACCATACGTTCATCGACTTTTAATCGATCTTTTAATAATTGAGCGTATATCTGTGACCAACTAAGGTAATATGGATTTCTTTCTTTAAGTGGTTTACCAGTTTCAATATCAAATGGACCCACACCATGCCAGTTACCAACATAGTCTTCTTCTGCGTATTTATAGCCATGTCCCTTTTGTGTGGTGACATGGATAACGACTGAACTAGGTGCGTTCTTCGCATAGTTAAAGGCTTTCTCTAATTGTTTAATATCATGTCCATCAACATTAGAGATGAAATATAAACCCATTTCAGTAAAGAAGTTCTTTCTTAATAAGAGTTTCTTAAATTGTCGCTTAATCCAACTAGTTAAGTGATAGAACCATCTAGTTAAGAAAGTCTTCTTTAAAAATCTTTGATAACGGCTTTTACTTCTTAAATAGCCTTTAGATAATCTGAACTTTTCAAAATAACGATGTAATAAACCACGTGATTCACTAATACTGCGGTTGTTATCGTTAATGATGATAATGATTTTATGATCAAAGTTAGCGAGGTTATTAAGACCTTCAAACGCCACTCCATTGGCTAAAGAAGAATCACCAATCACAGCGATAACTTCATATTGTTCTTTGTTTAGGTCACGGTGAAGCGCTAAACCCATAGCAGCGCTTATAGATGTAGAAGAGTGACCAGCTTCATATGGATCATATTCTGATTCACTTCTTTTTTGGAAACCAGATACACCATTACTCTTTCTTAAGTTTTCTAAGCTTCTACCAGAAAGAATCTTATGAGCATAGCTTTGATGACCAACGTCAAAGATGACTTTATCTTTTGGTAAATCAAAATAGTGATGGATAGCCACAGTTAAATCAGTAGCCCCTAAAGAACTAGAAAGGTGACCTCCATTTTTAGCGCAGCTAGCGATAATATTCTTTCTTATCTCTTCGCTGAGGAGATCTAATTCTTCCCATCTTAATCCTTTGATATCACTAGGATTGAATGGTTGATTTAAGTCAAATGTTCTTAATTCTTTCTTCTTCATTTGTGCATTTATTTAATCACATTACGCGTATAATCGCAAAAAGTTAGTGGTTTTCTTTCTTCTTTGCTTGATGTTTTAAAACTAAGGCAAGAATCAATACAGTAATACCTAAACCAATGACATATCCACCTGTATCGATTAAAACATCAACGAATTCCCCACTTCTTCCTGGGACATTTAATTGAATGATTTCCGTTAGTACCGCTAAAAGGAAACCAAATAGGAAAGAGATACCAATACCTAATCCTTTTGTGTACCATTTAGTGTCCTTAATTACAAAATAAGTGGCAAAGGAAGAGAAGATACCACTGAGAGTAAATAAACCAAAGTGACCAAAGGCTTTTCTAATAAAGGTGGCAAATTGGTCATGGTTAGCTTCTGTAATAGTGTTTGGTCTTACTGTATTAACGACTTCTTCACTCACTTCCACGACTCCTTCAGAGGCATTAGAGCTTTGCATGCCGTTTAAACAAGCATGATAAATAATATAAGCGTTAATTAGTACCGCTAGTACGATGAATGTTATCAGTAATATCAAATCTTTTCTGCTCTTTTTCATGTAACCATTTAGATTAGCATATCTATTGTGCTTTTCACAAGGTAGGCATTTAAAAGCCATATTAGCGGTTTAAGAACTCTTTCACTACTTTTTGATAACGATTATAGTCCGTTAACGCTGATGCACCATGATCAGCGTTTTTAAATAACTCATATCTTATTTTATGAGGGTAGGTATCCGCTAATTTCTTAGATATGGTATATGGAATAACATGATCTTTATCACCATGCATGATAAGTATTTTGTTATCACTATTCTTAATGGAGTTATACGCTGATGTCTTGTTTAAGCTCTCATGAGCGAATATATGGCTAGTTAAATTAAGAAGTAGATAAAAGATAAAGACGGGTAAATGTATTGATTTAATCGTACTGACTAATATTTCCTTAGGGGATGAATATGGACAATCAGCGATAATCTTAATAT
>CACZNF010000207.1 GCA_902782395.1 uncultured Erysipelotrichaceae bacterium
GTGTAGATGGCTAAGTTACACATATGGATTTGTCCATCTTTAATAATGCTCATTTGATATCTCGCATCATTAGGGACGTTATTGTTAGCCATTTCAATAGAGAAACGACGATTGATTTCTTCAATAATCATGTAGACACGTGGAATGAGATTTTGGACATAGTTAACTGGCCATTTTTCTAAAGCTTCTGGCATGACTGTATGGTTAGTGAACGCCATTGATTTAGTGACTTCTTCCCAAGCTTCATCCCAGCCCATATCATATTCATCCATCATGATTCTCATCATTTCAGGGATAGCTAAAATTGGGTGAGTGTCATTGAGTTGGAAGACGTATTGTTCATGAATACCCTTAAGGGTACCATGGTGTCTATAATAGGAGCAAAGGGTGCTTTGTAAACCCGCACTCACTAAGAAATATTGTTGTCTTAAACGTAAGATACGGCCTTCTTCTGTGGAATCATCTGGATAAAGACCATGGCATAATTCTTCTAAGCCGTTGCAGTATTCTTTAAAAGAAACACCTTTTGGTAATGGATCGCTTGTTGGTTCAGCATTCCAAAGTCTTAATGTATTTGTGACGTGGTTACGATAACCAACGACAGGCACATCATATGGGACCGCACGGACATTAAGGGAATTAACTGTTCTAATGCCATATGTACCATCCGCTTTTAAGTAGGTTTCTGGATTACCATATAACTTTACTTCAACAGCGTATTTTGCTCTTCTGACTTCCCAAGCATTACCATTAGTTAACCATTGGTCTGGTAATTCAACTTGTTTGCCTCTGACAATCTTTTGACGGAAGAAACCATATTCATAACGGATACAGTTACCATGGCCAACATAGCCTAAAGAGGCAATACTATCTAAGAAGCAAGCGGCTAAACGACCTAAACCACCATTGCCTAAGCCAGCATCGCTTTCTTGTTCTTCTAATTCATGAATATTAATGCCATAATCGGCTAAACCTTCTTTAACTACATCGTAGATACCCATGTTCTGGAGATTGTTAACAAGCAATCTACCAATTAAGAATTCCATGGAGAAGTAAATTAATGTTTTTTGTTTTTTAATTGTTTTATCGTGAGTTCTGCCCCAGTCCACGTTAGCGTAGTCTCTCACCATTTCCCCTAAAACGGTATATCTTTCAGAGATATGACTCGTTTCGATAGAGACACCATATCTCTCTTGGAGACGACGGGCATATTCTTCTTTGAATTGTTGTTTATTTGCGAACATAAACTAAACTCTCCTTATTTAATTTTCTTAAATATGCAAGCTCCCAAACTTGCAATCTTGATGTTCATATGGGCTGGTAAGCCTTCAAAACTACCTGGTTCACTATCGATAGGCAAACCATTGAATTGATTATCACCACCATAGACATCTTTATCAGAATTAAATATTTCCTCATATGTACCCATTTCCATTAATGGAATGGCAAATGATTCATAATAATTTGTGGTCATATTAAAGACGAAGACGAGTGTTTCGTCACCGACATTCCTTTGGAATGCATAAATGCTGTCATTAGAATTGTCCACCATTAACCAGTGGTAATGGATTGGATTGTGTTCCTCAAAATACATTGCTTTGTGGTTGCGGTAGATTAAATTCAAATCTCTAACTAAGCGCGCGACACTATCGTGCACAGGGAATGTTTTAAGTACCCAAGGTAAGGACTTATTCTCATTCCATTCATCAAATGAGGCTAATTCGTTGCCCATGAATGATAATTTCTTACCAGGATGAGCAAATTGATAAGTGTATAGATTACGCACTAAAGCGAACTTTTGATAATAGTCGCCCCACATCTTATTGATGATGGTACCTTTACCGTGGACGACTTCGTCGTGAGATAAAGGAAGCATGAAATTATCACTATAGAAATAGGCCATACTAAATGTGATGTTATAGTGTTCCCATTTCTTATAAACAGGATCTTTAGCGTAGTATTTCAAAGTATCATTCATCCAGCCTAAGTCCCATTTATAGTCAAAACCAAGACCACCGTGTTCTGTTGGTCTAGTGGTACCTGAGAAGGCGGTACTATCTTC
>CACZNF010000208.1 GCA_902782395.1 uncultured Erysipelotrichaceae bacterium
TTAGTAAAGAAATATGTGACTCTTTCTATGGTGAGGATGTCGCTAATGGTTGGATTGCTTTAGGCAAGATACTCGCCGAAGGTTCTGCTAAATGGTTTGTGAGTATCATTTTCTTATTCATGGCTATTACCTTAATCTTTATTGCCACATTTATTACACACTTATTTGACAGCAAATCCCGCAAAGCCAAAACCGTTTCCTCATTAGTGAGATCAATCATCAAATACGTCACAATTATCGCTTTAATTTGTGTGATTCTTGTGGTCTGGGGTGTCGATGTCTTTGGCATCATTATGGGTGTTGGTATTATCACCTTAATCGTGGGCTTAGGCTGTCAATCACTTATCCAAGATGTCATATCTGGTTTGTTTATCGTTTTTGATGATTATTTCGCTGTTGGTGATACCGTCATTATCGATGGCTTTAGAGGCACAATTGTTGATGTTGGTCTAAAGACCACTAAGTTACAAGATTTCGGTGGCAACATCAAATCAATCACCAATAGTTCAATTGTTACAGTCGTTAATATGTCTCGTATGAGAAGCGTGGCGTCAGTTACTTTATCCGTTTCTTATAATGAAGATGTCGAAAGAGTGGAAGCGCTCATCATTCAAGAAGTCGAAGCCTTAAAAGAAAAAGTCCCAAACATCATTGAAGGTCCGTGGTATAAGGGCATTGATAACATTACTGCTTCAAGCATTGATTTCTTAGTCATCGCTTTTACCGAAGAAAGTAATAGATTCCAAGTGACTAGAGACATGAAGCGTGAATTCTATTTGTTATTCAAACGCAATGATGTCCAAATCCCATACACCCAAGTGACTGTTAATCCTGAAGATAATAAAGATCGACCAAAAGCTAGTAAAGAAGAAGTCACTCTCGCTTTGCAAGAACAAAGAAAGTTGCGTGGTCTAGAACCAATCAAGGTTGGCAAAAAGAAAAATACCGTTGTCGGAAGAGTGAAAAAAGCTTTCAAGAAAACGGAAGAAGAAATGGATTCAAAATAAAAGAGGATTTAATCCTCTTTTTCTTTTAGAAAAATAGTGACATAACACCTATGGCCTGAACAATAGTGCTCACTAAAACAAAGATGTGAAATACGCAATGAAACCAGAGATTCTTTTTACCAACGTTATAAAGGATTGAACCAATCGAATAGATAATGCCACCGGCAAGGACAAAACCAAAGCTAAACGGGGTCATATAAATAAAGCCACCGCAGAATAAGACTAGCCAGCCCATCGCTAAATATAAAACTAAAGAAATAATTTGCACAACTTTGCTTTTAAAGAATAAAGCGTTTAAGAATATTCCTAACGCCGCTAGTGCCCATTCAACAACAAGCATAATTAAACCAATAATGTGTTCGCTCATTAAAACGACACAAATAGGGGTGTATGTTCCAGCGATAAGTAAATAAATTGTGCAGTGATCCAAAACCCTAAATAGTTTCTTATTAAAACTATCTAATGGGGTACTATGATAAAGACTACTAACAAAGTAAACATCAATAATCGTAATGACAAAGATTAAGATGCCAAGAAAATAAGAAGCGTTAAAAGTGTGAGAGGCTAACGCAATTAAACCAATGACTAAAATAATAATCGCTAGAGGAATACCTAGTATATGTGAAACGGTATTAAAGACCTCTTGTTTTTTAGTGTAATTTGGAATTTTTACTTCAGCGATATTTTCTTTATAGTTCATAGCCTCTCTCCTCTTCGCCATAATCTTAAAAGATTGTCTTAAAAAGGTCAGTGAACTGATAAATAAAAAACTCTACTTATCATTTATCTATTCTCTCTAGATAAATATTTTGGAGTAGAGTTAATCTTTTCTATTGTAAATAGAACTAAAATAGTGGAGCGAGAATTTTTGCTATTTCCTCTAAAAGCTTTTGATCGTTTTCATCAAAGCGATTAAAGATTGGTGCGTCGATATCAATGACCCCTTTGACTTCGTTATCTTTAATAATTGGGGTAACGATTTCACTCTTAGATAAACTTGAGCAAGCAATATGACCAGGGAACTCATTGACGTT
>CACZNF010000209.1 GCA_902782395.1 uncultured Erysipelotrichaceae bacterium
TATAAAGGAAAAGAAATATATTTAGTCGGTGACGCAAATACCGCACTTCAATATGCTTTACTCCTTTCTGGATATTGTCCAAAAGTTCATATGATCACCTTATTCGATAAATTATTTGGAGACAAAATCTTAATCGATCGCGTTCTTCAAACTGAAAATATCGATATCAGACACAACATGTGTCTTAAAGAGCTTAAAGGTGAATCTCAATTAGAATCTGCAATCTTCGAAGACACTCTTTCAAAAGAAATAGTCGAATATAAAACCGATAACTTATTCATCGCGATTGGACAAGTTCCACAAAATGAATTCTTAGAAGGGATAATTACTTTAGACCATGGCTTCATCGTTACTAACGAAGTTATGGAAACTGAAGTTCCTGGATTATTCGCTGCTGGAGACACCCGCAAAAAAGAAAACAAGCAAGTTATCACTGCTTGTAACGATGGAGCGGTTGCCGCCATGAGTGCTGTTAAATATCTCAATAGCCACTTCTAAATAAATAGACCTCTTGAAAAAGAGGTTTTATTTTATTCTAATATCCTCTTAACTCAACATTTTCAATATATTGAGAAAGAATTTCTTCGTATTTTTTTGCTTTTTCTTCTTTTACTTCATGTAAAGATTTATCTTTAACTCCATCGGATAATTTATATTGTTGAAGGAATAATCTTTTACTTCCTTCAAGTAATTTACCAATCTCATAAATTGAATCTTTGTCGTGAAATTCTTCAATTAGAGTAATTCTAAATTCATAATCAACTTTATCTTCCATCAAGATATCGATTGATTTTTTAATATCTTCTAAATCGATGTTTTTATTAACAATCACATCATAATATTTATTAAAAGAATGTTTGATATCCATCGCCACATAATCAATTAATTTATTATCAATTAATTCTTTTAACATCTCTGGATTAGATCCATTTGTGTCTAGTTTCACTAGATATCCTAATTCTTTTATTCTTTTAATTTTATTAGGAAGCTCTCTCATTAATGTTGGCTCTCCTCCTGAGATTACCACTCCATCGAGGATTCCCACTCTTTTCTTTAAAAAAGAAAGAATATCTTCAAAAAATAAATCTGGAAGTTGCTCTTCAATTAATGTTTCCCAGTTATGACAATATGGGCACATAAAATTACATGTAGGTGTATATAAAACACATGCAACTTTCTCAGGATAATCTAATAATGTGAGTTTATTAATGCTTACGAATTCCATAACTACAAAGAATTATACCTATTTAGCAAATATTTTGCTACAATAGGAAGCATGAAAAAATACGATAATATTTCTTGGGACGAATATTTTATGGGTATGGCGGTTTTATCCGCTTTAAGAAGTAAGGACCCTAACACCAAAGTCGGTGCGGTTATCGTTAGTCCAGATAACAAAGTTATTTCTATTGGTTATAACGGCATGCCTCGTCAATTAGATGAAGATCAACTCTCTTGGAATAAAGGGGAAGGTTTAGATTCTAAATATCTATATGTCTGTCACGCTGAATTTAATGCGATTTTAAACACTCAAGTTGGTGGCACTCTTAAAGGAGCAACTTTATATGTCACTTTATTCCCATGTAATGAATGCGCTAAAGCGGTCATTCAAACTGGAATTAAAGAAGTTGTCTATTTAGACAATAAATATGAAAACACCACTGGCATTAAAGCTAGTAAAAAGATGCTCGATTTAGCTGGTGTTAAATTACGTCATTTCGAAGGAAAAGATGTTGAAATCAAAGTCAAAGAATAATGACGATTAAAGAATTTGTCGCTAAGCGAAAAGAAGAAATAAAAGAATACGTAAGTGGTTTAGGTAATAAACCACATTTCGTTATTGTCCAAGTTAACGACGATGTCGCTAGTAATGCTTATGTTAAAGGCAAATTAAAAGATTCTGCGGAACTAGGAATTAACGCTGAATTAATCAAATTACCAACCTCCACTAGTGAAGATGAACTATTAAAATTAATCGATTCACTCAATCATAGTGAAAAAGTAGATGCATTTATCGTCCAAATGCCTT
>CACZNF010000210.1 GCA_902782395.1 uncultured Erysipelotrichaceae bacterium
TAAAAATGTGCTTTTTGATAATTATCAAAGCGCGATTAGTTTTGCTAACGAACTTGAAACAAAAGCGGAATATGATCATTACAACGAAACAATCAAATTTGTAAAAAGTTTACGAGAAGATGAATTTCAAAATAAGAATCTCTTATTGACTGAAGAAATCACCATAGGAAGTGGTAACTACGATCTTTATTTTGATGCCGTTTATTTAAAGGATGATGTTCTTTACATGCATGGCTTTATGTTTGATTCAAATAGTCCAGGCGCTAGCGGCAAATCGTTTACTACGGACGTTCTCTATGAAGCGGGCTATGTTTGGTTAGATAAAGATATCACATATAGTGAATGTGAATTTGTTTTTGACCAAGATTTACGTCAGCCAAAGGTTATTGTATTAGATTAAGCAAATTTTATAAATAATTATCTAACGTTAATTTTTATAACTTGTTAATATATTAACGTGGTTAAAAAGTATTTAGCGTTAGATCTCGGAACTAAAACACTAGGAATCGCCTATAATGACGCCCTAGGTTTTGTTCATGGTTTAGAGACATTCCGATTAATGACATTGTGATTGGTATGCCTTTACACCTCTCTGGTGAACAAAGTGAAATGAGCCAAAACGTTCTACGTTTTATTGAAGACTTAAAGAAAGAAAAACCAGCATTAAATATCGACACAATGGATGAAAGATTAAGCAGTGTCACAGCGAACAATTTCATATCCGAAAGAGGGATGAACCATCAACAAAGAAAAGATAATGTTGATAAGATTGCCGCTTGTGTCATCTTAGATACATATTTAAGAATGAAAGGAAACTAATTATGGAAATCAAAAACGAAAAGCAAATGGTCGTTACCGATAACGAAGGTAAAGAACACTTAATGCAAATCCTTTTCACCTATGAAAATGAAGAAAGAAATACATCCTATGTTTTCTTCTATGATACCGAAGATAAAGACGAAGAAGTTGTCGTCATGCGCTACACAGATGATGGTGATTTAAGCCCAATTGAAGATGACGAAGAATACGAAGAAGTAGAAGAAGTTTTCAACGCTTGGCAAGACGATCCAAAAATCCAAGAATTGAAGCAATCTGATAAATAAAATAAAAACATAGCATTATTTATGCGATATTGATATAATATCGCTTGCAGAAATGAGGTAATTTACATGGCAGACAAACAAAAACTTACCAAAGCTGGTTATAAAAAATTACAAGATGAATTAAAGTATTTAGTCGATGAAGCTCGTGAAGAAGTTAAGAGACAATTAGCTGAAGCTCGTGCTCAAGGTGACTTATCTGAAAACGCTGACTACGACGCTGCAAGAGGCAAACAAGCCGAAGTCGAAGGTCGTATTAAAGAAATCGAAAACATTTTAGCGAATGCTGAAATTATTGAAGAAGGTAAAACAAATTCTAAGAGAGTCGGTTTAGGTTCTACTGTGACAATCCGTTTCTTAGAAAACAATAAAGAAGCTTCATACATGATTGTTGGTACAGTTGAATCTGACCCAGTCAATGGCAAGATTTCTAACTCCTGCCCATTAGGTGAAGCCTTAACCGGTAAGAGTGCTGGCGACATCATTGAAGTCAAAGCCATCAAGACTTACAAGGTTGAAATCTTAAAAATTGAAGTAAAATAACACAAATTTTCAAAAATTTAGGAAAAATTTCAATTTGACCTCCTACTTATTAATAGAGGAGGTTTTTTATTTATGTTAAAAATTCTTATTGGTGTGACGATTGTTGCCTTTATTCTCATCATTGGTTTTTTAGTTATTGATCCAGACTTAAATCCTGCGACATCCGCGAACAGCAACAACATCACCGAAGTTAGTAACCAAAACGGTAGTAAGTACACAATTGAAGGTGAAGTTTACAAAGCTGGAACATACGTTCTAAGCGATGGAATTACCATGCATGACTTATTAGAAGCCGCAGGTGGACCAACCGCTAATGCAGACGATTTAGCATACTTTGATAATGCCAAACTAAAAGCTGGGACAACTTATTACATCGCAAGTAAGTTTGATGAGACTGATATTTGCTCTAAAAGTGAAATTGGTAAAGTCAATATCAACGAAGATGATGCTCAAACTCTAATGACTGTTAACGGTATTACGACATCCATTGCTACTTCAATTGTATCTTATCGAAGTGAAAATGGTATTTATAATACCATCGAAGATCTTTTGAACGTCTACGGCATTGGTAACGCTACCTATCTTAAGGTTCGTAATTACGTCGTCTTACATAAGTGATTATTTTTCTATTTTTCATTGGTTTTTATTTAGGCAATGTTCTTACTAAATCACTAATCATTCTCTTAATAGTAGTCGCCTTATTTCTTCTATTTGTTTTTAAAAGGTTTAAGCTTATTCCT
>CACZNF010000211.1 GCA_902782395.1 uncultured Erysipelotrichaceae bacterium
TAAGGTCTGTTCTAACGTTACCCACGAATTCTTTTAAGTTATCGTAGTATTCATCATAATAACCAGGATAGGAATCACCTTCACCTTGCATCCAACAGAATGCCTTAATAGTGGGCTCATAACCTTGTTCTTTAAGATTACCCATTTGTTTCTTCACGTATTCGATGAAGCGGCCATACATTGGAGAATTACGCTTTGTCCAATCATCCTTAAGATTAGAAGCGCCACAGGCGTATTTGATTAAGAATAATTTACCTGCGTATTTTTCATGCATTCTTTCCGCGATACCAATTTCAGGACCAAATGTCGCTTGGCTATTGCCTTGACCTAACATAACTTTCACAAAGCCATCATCTTTAGATTTATTTTGTGAATAGTATTTAGGACCTTCATCTTTAGTCCATGAATCATAGGCGATTTGAATACCTTCATAGCCTCTCATGTATTCTGTATACTTCTCAGATCCTATGGATCTCTTGATGCATGAGATGTGAGTGCATCCAACCGCATTACTTTGACCAGAAATGACCACAACATCCACTGGCTTTGGTTCTACTTGTTGTGGCTTTTGACAACCAACAGTTGAGAAAACAACTGGGGATAAAAGGAATAATTTTAAAAAGTTTTTCATACATTTATATAATAAACAATGTTTTAGTAAACTTTTATAAATTTTAGTAAACAATATTAATTTCAATTGCGGATTCTATACTAACCGCTACAATGAAGTTAATGATTGATTTAACAAAAGTACACATTAACGGAAGATATCTTTTTAAAGATAATGTTCTTTATTTATGCAACGGTGGTTCTTCTGTTTCTTTTAAGATGTATGGAAGCGCTGCTACCATCAATTTAGTAAATTTACCTTCTCCAGGATATTTCTATATTGTGCTTGATGGTGACTTTAAAAATAAACATAAAATCTTTAATGAAGATGGTTTTCAAACTGTTATCTTTAAGAAAATAAGTACTCATTACATCGAAATTATTAAAGCCAATGAGGCTAATGATGATACCTTACTAATTAGCGATATCGCTGTGAACGGCGAACTATTAAAATACGATCACGAATATGATAAAAAAGTGAGAGTGTTTGGTGACTCATACCTCTGATTCAGTCCAAGATTTTGTTTACTCAGCCTTACATGAACTTAATATGGAAATGGATATCCTTTCTGCTTCTGGTTGGGGACTGACTTTTTCTAGCTACACTAATCCAAAAAATATAGGAATCATCGATTTTATTGATAAATTGAAAGTAAATTCCAATATTAATTATGAAGATGACTTTAAACCAGATTTATTAATCATTTCTTTAGGCTGTAATGATAATTCTTACATCCAAGAAGATCCAAAATTAAGGGACACTAGAATCAACTATTTTAAAAGACAATATCAAGCCTTAATTGATTCACAAATTAAGGACAATAAAGACTTAAAAATATTAATGATTTATGGCACTTTAAAAGAAGAAAATGCTTACTATTTATATGAGGAAACTTACGAATATTTAAAACCTTTATATAAAAATTTATATATCCACAAGTTTAACGGGGATAATACAGCGATTAGTAACCACGCTTATGTGACCGCTCATAAAAGGATGAAAGAAGAGCTCAAACAAGTCATAAAAGAGATCATGTAGAAGCGCTAAAAATAAACGAAAATTTAAAAAGTTTACAAGCGCTTTTTCTTTATCTTTTATATCCTTATTATTTATATATTTTATTTATTATTTATTGTTTAGTTTTCTTTACTTGTTTTAGTAAACTTTTCAAAATGTTTACAAAAAACACCCTAAAGTTTATCAGTTTTTACTTTAATAGCCATTTCAACGTGCATTATAATGCAATTGTCAAGGAGTCCAAAAACTCTCTTACATATTGCATAATGCAAGGAAGGAAAATCTTATGAAAAATAAGACAAAATTTGCTTTTCTATCGCTTGCTCTTGTTTCAAGTATGATTTTTGCTGCATGTAATAAACCAGCAGAAACAACTAAATCAACAGAAGCGCCACAAAGCACAGAACCAGCAAGTACTTCTCAACCAAGCAGTGACCCAACTACCGCAAAACCAAGTAGCTCATCCAGTAGTACTCCGAGTAGTTCCACTAGCTCAACACCAAGTACTTCTGCTCCATCTTCATCATCTAGTAGTTCTAGCACTCCCGCTACCCCAACTGTAGTTAGTATTGCTGTCAACCTTGACAATGTTAAAACAGCTTATGTTCGCGGCGAAGCGCTAAACTTAACAGGTCTTGTAGTTACAGGTACCTTCTCTGACGGCACTAGTAGAGCTGTTAGAAGTTACACAACCAATCCTGCTAATGGCACAGTCTTAAATGAAGTGGGCGAAAAAGACATCGTGGTCACTTATAAAGAAGTTACCACATCATTCAAAGTCACAGTCGCCAACCAAAAATTCACAGTTAGATTCCTCGTTGATGGTCAAGAAGTAAAATCTTACCAAGTCGAAGAAGGCCAAAAAGTCGTTTACGATGGTGAACAACCAACCAAAGCAGCAGACGCTAATGCTGTTAAGTACAGATTCAAAGGTTGGGATAAAGACTTAAATCAACCAATTACAGCCGATACCACATTCAATGCTGTGTTTGCTGAATATGCCGCTGAAGTGGTGGTTGATGATTTTGAATCCTATGAATCATCTTCAGAAGTAACGGATGCTGATTGGGTTGCAATCGGATGGAAAGATAATGGCTGGTCTGAAGATACTAAAGCCACTGTCGCATTAGGTACAAACTCAGTTGAAGGTAATAAAGCCTTAAGATTTGATGCTTGGAGAAATGGCTCATACTACAAAATGGCCAAAAAGTTCCAAACCAATACTTTCGATAAATCTGTTAACGCAATGAAGTTCAGATTAATGGTTCCAGCGGATTGTGATATCCAAGTTATCTTATACGCCGCTTGTGTAAT
>CACZNF010000212.1 GCA_902782395.1 uncultured Erysipelotrichaceae bacterium
AGGATATATAGGAAGATGCCTATATCAATACGGTTATAGTACATCACCTTATCCACTGGCATAATGCCGCGTTTACCAGGTTTCTTATAACGGTAAATAGTCAATTCATTATCTTTGTTTTCTATGAACCACGGCTGAGTATTACACGCAGAAGGTGTGAATCTCACGATATTAGCGATATCCATCTCTTCGCCTGACCATATTTCACTAATGGGTTTTCTTTTAGACTTGAACATATCTTTTCTAAAACTAGTCTCAGGCATTCTTTTAATTGCGATCATAATGACATATTCTAGACCATCAATATTTTCTTTTGGTTTACCAATCCCAAACCATAAAGCGCCTATGTTAATAGAAGTTAGATATAAATCAATCTGTTCACCAATATAACCAATATTTCTTAAATAGCCTTCTTTATGCTCACTATAAAAGAGGATGCAATAATCTGCGCCTCTATGACATGTCGTTTCTTTTTCAGGGACCACTTTGATGATGGTTTTAATATCGCCATATAAAGGTTTAACGGTTTTTATAAACTCATTAATCTTAGTGATGTCTTCAGGGGTTGTTTCCTCCCCTCCTATAAAGAAGTGGAATGATTTGCGTTTAAATAGTTCAGAGTAATAGTTTTTCATGTATTACATAGTATTCTTTAATTTTTTAAATGAAAAGGATTCGTTTTAATGCGAACCCTTTTTAGTTTTATTTAGTTTCTTGAACGGCTTTCGCGGCTCTTTTTTCCGCTCTCGCTATTTTCTTATATTTACGGCCTTCTTTCATGAAATGATGTAAGCCTTTCCAGAAATGGCCATTGAAAATCATGATTAAGCCATCTAATTGACTCATACGGAGACCACCACCAGAGAATCTAGACATACCTCTCATTGGTTGATGGACAACACCCATAACAAGAGTATCTTACGGAGCACTCTTGTGAACCAAGGAATAGCTTTGCCCACTAAACGACCAATCCAGCGTTTAGAATAACGTAATTCACTGAACGTTGTGTTATAGTCGATAACCATTCTATTTTTCTTATAGAAAGGAAGAGAGCCATCAGGAATTGGGTGACCTAATAACTTTTCGAATTCCTCGTTAGAAATCTTTCTTAATCTACCATCAGCGTAATGTGGTAAATCAGCGATATCATATGGGGCTTCCGCGCCTGTACCAGCTTGTTCTACTGTACCAAACAAACGGATATCATCTGACGAAGCACCAACATAGATGTCATAGACACCCTTTTCAATTTCCCACTTATTTGTCTTAGTGTTGAAATATCTAAATGTCTTATCATCAAAAGCGATTTCCACTTTCTTAGATTCGCCCGCTTTTAAGAAGACCTTGGTGAAGCCTTTTAATTCTTTAACTGGTCTAATAACTTCACTACTCTTTAAGCCAACATATAATTGAGCGACTTCTTTACCATCAACATCGCCGATGTTTTTGATTTCAAAACTCACACCATTCTCGTGAACTTTTAAATTTGAGTATTCGAATTTTGTGTAACTTAAGCCAAAGCCAAATGGGAATCTGTGCTTCACGATATTCAATTGTTCTAGTATGGCTTGGGAAGTTATCACTACTAGCGACATCTTCATATTTAATTGGTAATGTTTCAGATAATTTACCAGAAGGATTAACTTTACCTTCTAAAATTCTTAAAGTGGCTTCCGCACCCGCTTGACCGTTTAAGTAACAATGTAATAAACCATCAATATCAAAGATGAATGGGATTTCCACTGCAGAACCGCATGAGAGAACCACAACGATCTTCTTGTTTAATTCTTTAACGGCTTTAACTAATTCGATTTGATTGTTCTCCAAATACATGTTTTGACGGTCCAAGCCTTCCGCTTCGGTAACTTCATCTAAACCAAGATATAAAACGACTGTATCGGCTTGTTTGGCTAGTTCAATAGCTTCTTTGAAGAGTTTCTTATTCTTCTTACCATATCTATTGAAGCCACGCGCACTACCAACGATATTTAAATCGGTATTCTTTAAAATATCGACAGTGTTATCTAATTTTGTTGGGTTAACAATTGAAGAACCAGCGCCTTGATATCTTGGTAAATATAAGAAGTCACCAATAAAGGCTACTTTTTCTTCTTTGCTTAATGGGAGGACACCATTGTTCTTTAAAAGAACCGCACTTTCTTCCGCGCATTTCTTCGCGTATTCATGGTGTTCTTCGACATCAAATTTTTCTGGTGCTTTTTTCACACCATTTTCCATTGTGTCGAAAACTGTTTCTAATAATTTATCTAAGCAATCATCTAAAACAGATTCGTCTAATTCACCATTTTCAATAGCTTTAATAACTTCTTCTGGTCTATCTGGTGTACCAGGCATTTCTAATTGGTTACCACATTTAAGTGATAAAACACCATCATTATTGCCACCCCAGTCAGTGACCACCAAACCGTCATATCCCCACTCTTTTCTAAGGATATCAACGAGTAAGTGTTCATTTTCATTCGCGTATGTGCCATTGATTAAGTTATACGCTGACATGATGCTTTTGGTTTTACCTTCTTTAACGGCAATTTCAAAAGCAGTTAAATATAATTCTCTAAATGTTCTTTCATCAAGCACACTATCGAGTGTCATTCTATTTTCTTCTTGGTTATTACACGCAAAGTGTTTAACACAAGCAGAAATACCATTTGATTGAATACCTCTAATATAACCAGCGGCCATTTTACCCGCTAAATAAGGATCTTCTGAGAAATATTCAAAGTTACGACCACATAATGGGTTTCTTTTGGTGTTTGTACCAGGTCCTAAAAGGATATTAACTTTTTGAACAGCAGCTTCTTGGCCTAATCTTTCACCTAAGCCTTCACCCAACTTTTCATCCCATGAGTTGGCCATTGTGGCAGCGGTTGGATAACATGTTGCAGGAATAGAAGCGTTTAAACCTAAATGGTCCGCAGCAGCGGCTTGTCTTCTCACCCCGTGAGGGCCATCACTTAAGAAAGCGCTAGGGATATTAACTCTATCAATATTGACTGTTTGCCAGAAGTCTTTACCACTGATTAAACTGGCTTTTTCTTTTAAAGATAATTGATTGATTAAATCTTGATATTTTCTCGCCATAAAAAACTCCTTATTTGTGGGATATTATCTAAATATTTTTCAAATGCAGTATTAGTTTATCACAATGTTTGTTAATAAATACACTAACTTGCGTATATTGCATTTTTTATTTCATAAACTGCTCTCTGAGACAAAAGGGACGCTCGGTTTTCAGCGTCCCTTCTGCAGAAAGGAATTCTATACATGAAGATTTTTTATTAAAATCTTAGTACCTATTTCATTGACTCCATCCAGTCGAATAAATTGACTGTATTGCCATTAGCGTCTTTGAC
>CACZNF010000213.1 GCA_902782395.1 uncultured Erysipelotrichaceae bacterium
GAGTGGAGAATTAACATATCGTTTCTTAGACGAAGGAGTTAACTCCACGAATATTGTCTTTATCGCGGAGATGTTATATGTCGCTGTTGTTTATGTGGTTTTACTTTTAGTAAGAAACACTAAAGCATTTGTCTTATTAGCAACTTTATTCGTCAGCGCTGAAGCTATCGCTGTTGGTAACTTTGTCACTTGGGGACATGGTTATGATGGTGGTCATAATAATGGGTATGACACTAATGAGAGATTTAGATATACCTTAAAGAAGATCGAAGATTCAGATAAGTCCTTCTATCGTATGTATACTTCCATTGGTGATGGTTGGAGCACTAATAACGCTTTTATGAACGGTTATGGCGCTGCTAGCTTCTTCCACTCTCTATATAACTTTGAAGTTAATGACTATACATTATGGACTGGTTTAAGAAACGGTGATAAATCTGTCGGTGGTTCTTATAGAAATAAGATTGCAGATATTGATAACCAATTAGGCATTAAGTATTACGTGGTCAGCAAGAAAAAGACCATGCAAGACTATATCGATTACTATTATCCAGGAAGTTATATGGCTAATGTTCCATGGGATTTTGAAGAAGTTAAAGAATTCGAAACAAACGAATATAAAGTCTATAAAAACAGCAAATTAAATGACTTAGGCTATGCCTATGACACTGTTTATAACGGTGAATTAGATAAGAGCAGTGTTAACTATGATGTGAGATGCGTAAGAAACGCTCTTGCTTTATCCACCACCGCGGTTGCTTCAAAAGAAGATTGTTTAGAAATCACCAATAAGCACCCAGACATTACCGTTACCGATGAAAAAGCAAAAACATTGGATGAAGACACTGAGCACTATAAAGCTGTACAATATAGTCATAACGTTTATCACGTTGGCACATGGGCTAAATATTACGATTTCCAAAAGATTGCTGATATTCCAACCACATTCACACCAATTAGTGCTTATAACTATAACTCTAATGAAACGATGAAATACTTTGCTTTCTATACCCCAAGAGTAGATAACCAACCACTTTTCAAAGAAGGCACAGCTTTATATATTAAAGCGGGCTTCACTGGTTCAATTAAATACAATTTCTACTTCATTGATAAAGATAACAAAATCTTTATGATGGACGCTCATGATGACGATACCACTGATAACACATCATATATGCGTGGGTATGTGGCAAATACTATCAAAGCCATGTGAGATCATATTCTTTATCCCTCTATAAAGAAGATGTTTCTGACTACCGCGCTAGATGGGATAAATTAAATGCTCAACCAATTACTAACGTTAAATATACCGCGGATAAATTCACTTTCGACACTAATTATGATGCTGAAAAATTTGTGGTTACTCGTGTCGCATTTGACGCAGGTTGGAAATTAAAAGCTACTAATAATGACACTAAACAAAGCGAAGATTTAAAGGTTATTAAAGGTAACGGTGGTTTTGTTTCATTCGTCGCCCCTAAAGGTAATTATTCCTACACCATGGTCTATGAAACACCATATTTAAAACTCTCTTATGTAGCGTCTGCTTTCTCATTTATGACTTTCTTTGGTTCATTACTTGGCTATCATTTATACCAAGAAAAGAAGAGAAATCACCATTTAGATAATCTTTTTAGAGAAAATTAACTTAATATTTTCTCTTGCTTTTAGCATATTAACTCCTCTAAGATATTAGAGGTTTTTTTCTAGGAGGGCCGCATTTATGAATATTCGTAACATCGCCATCATCGCACACGTTGACCATGGTAAAACCACCTTAGTCGACCAACTTTTAAAATCCTCTGGAACCTTCCGTGAAAATGAAGAAGTAAACGAAAGAGCGATGGATAGTAATGATATTGAAAGAGAAAGAGGCATTACCATCCTAGCAAAGACAACATCCATTATTTATAAAGACACAAAAATCAATATTCTCGATACTCCAGGACACGCTGACTTCGGTGGTGAAGTAGAAAGAATTATGAACATGGTTGATGGTTGCTTATTATTAGTCGATGCTTTTGAAGGCACCATGCCACAAACAAGATTCGTTTTAAAGAAAGCTTTACAAGCTCACATTAAACCAATCGTTGTTATTAACAAAGTTGATAGAAATAACATTGATATTGAACGTACACTCGATGAAGTATTAGAACTCTTCATTGAATTAGGCGCTCCAGATGAATTCTTAGAATTCCCAGTTGTTTATACTTCTGGCTTAAAAGGTACTTCTTCTTTAGAAGCTAACGTCAATACTCAAAAACCAGGTATGGAACCAGTGTTAGACACTATTATTAAAGAAATTCCTGCTCCAAAGGTTGATGTTAATGCCCCACTTCAATTACAAGTCGCTTTATTAGACTATAACGACTTTGTCGGTAGAATTGGCTTAGGCACAATTAAGAAAGGCACAATCCACGTTAACGATAACGTCACTGTAGCGAGACTTGATGGCACCACTACAAACTTCAGAGTGATGAAGTTATTTGGTTATCAAGGCTTAAAGAGATTAGAAATCGAAGAAGCTTCCGCTGGTGAAATTGTCGCAGTTGCGGGTTTAACTGATATTAACGTTGGTGAAACTATCGGTGCCCTCAATAATGTTGAAGCCTTACCTCCAATTAGACTTGATGAACCAACATTACAAATGACATTCGGCACTAACTCTTCACCATTATCTGGCCAAGACGGTAAGCAATTAACCGCAAGAAAGATTGAAGAAAGATTATTTAGAGAAACACAAAAAGACGTGGCCTTAAAGGTCGAAAGAATTCCAAATAAAGAATCATGGATTGTCTCTGGTAGAGGTGAATTGCACTTATCAATCTTAATTGAAAATATGAGACGTGAAGGTTTTGAATTAGAAGTTAGTAAACCACAAGTCATCATTAAAGAAATTGATGGTGAAAGATGTGAACCATATGAAGATTTATTAATCGATGTACCAAACGAATTCGTTGGTGACATTATGATGTCATTAGGTAATAGATCCGCGGAATTAATCAATATGGACGCTAGAGAGACAGTCACTATTCTCCAATACGTTATTCCATCCCGTGGTTTATTAGGCTTTATGACCAATTTCATGACCTTA
>CACZNF010000214.1 GCA_902782395.1 uncultured Erysipelotrichaceae bacterium
TAACACGTTGTGCTTCACCACCACTTAATGTAGTAGCAGGTTGACCTAATTTAATATAACCAAGACCAACGTCATATAAAGTTTGAATGCGTTTAGCTAAAGACGGTCTATTAGCGAAGAAATGTAAGGCGTCTTCAACGGTCATTTCTAAAACATCATAGATGCTCTTGCCTTTATAGGTGACTTGTAATGTTTCTTCGTTATAACGTTTGCCGTTACAAGCATCACACTTAACGTAGACATCTGGTAAGAAGTTCATTGGAATACGGGTCACACCCGCACCACCACATTTTTCACATCTACCACCTTCAACGTTAAAGGAGAATCTGCCTTTATCATAGCCTCTTGCTTTAGCCTCAACAGTTTCAGCGAATAAGGTTCTAATATCGTCAAATAGTTTGACGTATGTCGCAGGGTTACTTCTTGGAGTTCTGCCAATTGGTTCTTGGGTAATATCGATAACTTTATCAATATTTTCAAAGCCACTGATGGATTTTACTTCACCCGCAAAAGCTGGTTCACCGGAGAAGTGTTCTGTTAAATGATTGAATAGTGTTTGGTTAATAAGAGTGGACTTACCGCTACCAGAAACACCAGTCACAGCAACGAATTTACCTAATGGTATATCAACGTTTACTTTCTTTAAGTTGTTGCAAGATGCACCTCTAATTTTGATAAATAAGCCATTACCTTCTCTTCTTTTCTTCGGGATAGAGATATATTCTCTTTCGGAAAGATAAGCACCAGTAATACTTCTTTCATTTTTAGCAATTTCCTCTGGTGTGCCAGCGGCGACTACTTCACCACCGTGTATACCAGCACCTGGACCAATATCAACAACGTAGTCCGCGCTTCTAATCATTTCTTCATCGTGTTCAACAACGATTAAAGTGTTACCGATATCGCGCATCTCTTTCATAGTTTTGATGAGCTTTTCACTATCTCTACTATGTAAACCAATTGATGGTTCATCCATAACATATAAGACACCCGTTAATTTACTACCGATTTGTGTGGCTAATCTAATACGTTGAGATTCACCACCACTCAAAGTCATCGCAAGTCTTGTTAATGTTAAATATTCAAGACCGACATCACATAAGAAAGATGTACGGTTAACAACTTCTTTTAAGACTAAATCCGCGATTTTGTTTTCGGATTCACTGAGTTTATTAGGTAATTTAACACACCATTCTCTTAAGTCTTTAAGCTGTAAAGCAGAGACATCATAAATATTCTTTTTATCAATCTTCACACTTAAAGCGGCTTCGTTTAATCGTTTACCATGACATGTTGTACATTCATGATCGCTCATAAATGTTTCATAGTAGTCTCTCATCCAATCAGAGGTGGTATCGTTATAAAGTCTTTCAATCTTCACTTTGATACCTTCAATAACTTGGTTTCTATGCATGGTGTTACCACTGCTACTCTTAAGAGTGTATTGATGGGCCACTGGAGAACCGTATAAAACGATTCTTTGTTGATCCATTGTTAAATCATTCCAAGGAGTATCCATTGGAACGTTATATAAATTACAAAGTAAAACAAATTCAGTCCATTCGAGGTTTTGACTACCAACGATATGGGCTAGATATTTAACACAGCCTTCATTAATGCTTAATTTTGGATTAGGAATGAGTTTACGAATATCACATTCTCTTTTCATGCCTAAACCACGACAGTCTGGGCAAAAACCTAAAGGTGAGTTAAAGGAGAATAAACGTGGTTCCACTCTTGGAACAGAGAAACCACATTTAGGGCATGTATGTTTATCAGATAATAATCTTTCTTCTTCCCCGTTTAAGATAATGAGTAAACCCTTAGAGAAGTTAAGACATGTTTCAATTGATTCAAAGACACGACTTCTAACATCAGGTTTAATGATTAAACGGTCAACGACAATATCGATGCTGTGCTTTTTATTCTTTTCTAAAGCTGGCACTTCTTCTAGTGTCATGATGACATTGTCCACTCGTACACGGTTAAAGCCGTCTTTTCTAATCTTGTCTAAGACATCTTTTTGTGTGCCTTTTTCCGCGTGAACAATTGGGGATAATAATTGTATTTTGCTTCCTTCTGGATAAGCCATGACTACATCAGTCATCATAGTGACAGAGAAGGAAATAATAGGTTCGTTATGATTTGGACAATATGGAATACCAATACGGCCAAATAAAAGTCTTAAGTAGTCATAAATCTCAGTCACTGTACCAACAGTACTTCTTGGGTTATGAGAAACAGACTTTTGATCAATCGCAATACTTGGGGATAAACCTTCAATTGCGTCAACATCTGGCTTATCAAAGTTACCAAGGAACTGTCTAGCATAGCTAGATAATGATTCCATGTATCTTCTTTGACCTTCTGCAAAGATGGTATCGAATGCTAAAGTGGATTTACCAGAACCTGATAAACCAGAAAAAACCACTAATGAATCTTTAGGTATAGAAACATCAATGTTTTTGAGATTGTTCTCTCTAGCGCCTTTAACAATAATTTTCTTTTCCATATCTGTAGTCTTCGATATTTTATCAAATATTCGAAAATATAACTATATAAATGCGCTGATAGATAAAAATAAAGCACCCCTTTCGAGGTGCTCATTTAAACTTTTTTTCGTTAATTAGTCTAACAAATTATTATCAATGATAACTTTGCCATATGCCATACCAAGTCTGAATGAACTCTTGGTATTGTAGTGCATGTTATCGCCACCTGGACTGCCTGGCTTTAATTCATTAGCATCAGTTGCTTCTTCATTAGCGTATGTGTCAACGAGGAAGTTCATATTATTAGAATCAGCAAATTGCTGTTTTTGAGCGTTCATATCCGCTGGTTTTGTCCAGGCGGTATTTTTGCCTTGATAGACCATGCCGTCGATGAAAGCAATATTAGCACCTTCGCCTTGTGAAGCATATTCTTTGAAGTCTTCTCTAAATTGAGCAACAAGATCGCCTAATCTTTGAGCATATTTAGCGGTCTTAGTGCCACCATCACAATCGCTTTCGCCTTGATGCCATAGCCAGCCTTTAATGATTGGCTTCTTGCCTGTTTCTTGTTCAATTGTATCGAGATTGTTTTGTAAGAATGGTGTTAAAAAGTCCGAATAAAGTGTATGTTCAACTGCCGTGCCATCTTCATTTTTAACTAGCCAGTTTTTACCTTCTGCGGAACTACCTGATTGAGCAAAGCCACTACCGGAAGAGGACATCTTTATAAAGTAAATTGGTTTCTCAGCGGTAGCTTTATCTTTTAAAGCGTAAGCACAACCTAATTCAGGGCCAATCATGCTATCAGTGTGGCCCATACCAATCTTAGTGGCTAAGAATTTTCCTTTAATCTTATCTTCTGTATTGGAGGCATGTGGTTGTCTATCAGCTCGTGATTGACCACCAGTATTATAATTATCGCGGCTTAATTCACCATAACCATTGCCATAAAAGCTAGTTTTAACTGATTCAATTCCATCAATACAGCATTGACCATCTTCAATGCCTAAATC
>CACZNF010000215.1:0-1939 GCA_902782395.1 uncultured Erysipelotrichaceae bacterium
GATGCTTATCAATAGATTAGATAAAGATACATCTGGTTTAATCGTGTTCGCGAAAGACAATAAGAGTGCGACTGAACTAGCTAATATCATTAATGATCACTCAATCGTGGAGAAACATTATTTAACTTTAGTCGCAGGCGCTATTGAAGAAGATGGCGTGGTGGACGCTCCTTTAAGAAAAAGCTATGAACGTAAGAAGATGGTGGTGGCTCCACTTAAAAGCGGTGCCAAAACCGCAGTCACTAAATATTTTGTTAAAGAAAGATATAACGACTATACATTATTAGATGTCCAACTAGTCACAGGTCGTACACATCAAATACGTGCGCACATGTCATATATCCGTCATCACGTTGTAGGCGATATCAAATATGGTGACTATAAAGTTAACAACTATTTTAAGAAAGAATTTGGCTTCGAAAACCAGTTTTTACACTCCTATAAACTAGTATTTGGGGAGATAAAAGGTCCATTTAATTACCTTTCAAATAAGGAATTTGTCGCGGAATTATGTCCTCAAATGCAAGAATTATTAAAAAAGTTAAATAACTAGTTATTTAATATAAAAAGTTTAAAATATTTTTAGCAGTCCTATTGACAGAGTGCTAATTTTGGTTATAATGTAGGTGTTAGCAGTCAAAGATGACGAGTGCTAAATATGTAATATAAGGAGGTTGAATTTATGAGAAATTATATTACTAACTATGATCCATTTTTCGACAGATTTTTCCTCAGGGCGAATAACTGCTCAACACAACATATGATGAAGACCGACATCAAAGAAAACAAAAGTGACTATCAAATGTTCATCGAACTTCCTGAAGTGAAGAAAGAGGACACAAGAATTACTCTTGAAAACGGCTATCTTAAAGTCACTGCTACCTTAAATAAGGAAGATGAAAATGACGAAGATTACATCTATAGAGAAAGAAGCTATGGTGAATTCTCCCGTTCATACTATGTTGGTGACACAGTTAAACTTCAAGATATCTCCGCTAAATTAGAGAATGGTGTCTTAACAGTCGACATCAAGAAACGCAGCGAAAAAGAAATTGAAAAAGAACACCTCGTGCAAATCGCATAAAAGGTTTCCCAATAGTACTCCTTTCGCAAAAGCTTAAAATAGCTTTTCAAGCCGTGGTTTATGGGACCACGGCTTTTTTTGAAGAAATACCCTAATAGTGGTAAACTACTAGTGAATATAAATTGTCATTAATGACAAAGATAGGACAACATTATGAAAGAAACAAAAGAGTTTCAAACTGAATCAAAAGAACTATTAAACTTAATGATTAATTCCATCTATAGCAATAATGAAATTTTCTTAAGAGAATTAATCAGTAACGCTAGTGATGCGATTGATAAATATCGTTATCAAGCATTATCTAGTAAAGGTGAAATGCCTTTAAACGAATTTGAAATCAACTTAAGTGTCGATAAAAAGAAAAGAACCATTACCATTTCTGATAACGGTATTGGTATGAGCAAAGAAGATCTTATCAATAACTTAGGTACCATCGCTAAGAGTGGTTCTAAAGACTTTGCTTCTAAATTAAAAGAAGCGAAAGAAAAACAAGATCTCAATATTATTGGTCAATTTGGTGTTGGCTTTTATAGTGCCTTCATGGTGGCTTCTAAAATTGAAGTCTTAACTAAGACATATAATGGCCAAGGTTATTTATTCACCAGTGATGGTCAAGAAAGTTACACCATTGAAGAATGCGATAAAGAAGAATCAGGTACAGAAATTACCTTAACTCTTAAGAAAGCTTCAAAAGAAGTGGACTATGATGCATTCTTAGAAGAATACCGCATCAAAAACTTAGTGAAGAAATATAGTGACTATATCCGTTACCCAATTAAGATGATGGTCACTAAACATGAACAAGTTTTAGATAAAGATGGTAAACCTGTTGAAGGTAAATATGAAGATAAAGAA
>CACZNF010000215.1:1969-3264 GCA_902782395.1 uncultured Erysipelotrichaceae bacterium
GAAGGTAAATATGAAGATAAAGAAGTCTTAGAAACACTTAACTCCATGATTCCTCTTTGGAAGAAAAATAAGAACGAAGTCAGTGATGAGGACTTAAATGAATTCTATAAGAATAAATTCGGTGATTATGAAAATCCATTAACATCTTTATTTGTGAGAGTGGATGGTAAGATCACCTATGATGCATTGTTATTTATCCCAAGCCACATTCCATACAACCTTTATAGTGATTCCTATGAAAGAGGCTTACAACTTTATAGTAAGGGCATCTTTATCAAAGATAAATGCCAAGAATTGATTCCTGATTACTTAAAGTTTGTTAAAGGTCTTGTGGATTCTGGTGACTTCTCACTCAACATCTCTAGAGAAATGCTTCAACAATCACCAATCATGCAAAAGATTAGTGAAAACGTTGAAAAGAAGATTGTTGAGAAATTAAAAGATGTTAAGAAAACAGACTTTGATAAATATGTCACCTTCTGGAAGAGCTTTGGTGAATTAATTAAATATGGTATCTATAGCACTTATGGCGCAAAGAAAGAACTCTTACAAGATACCTTGGTGTTCCACTCATTGAATAATGAAGATAAATACATCTCTTTAGCGGACTATAAAGAGAAAATGGCTAAAGACCAAAAGTACATCTACTTCGTCTCTGGTGAAAACTTAGATGCGATTAAGTTATTACCTCAATTAGAGAAATATCGTAAAAATAACGTAGACGTGCTATTACTTGATCAAAAGATTGATGAATTCTGCATTATGATGTTACGTGATTACGATAAGGTCGAATTCAAATCCATCAGTGATGAATCCGCTTCTGAAGTTAGTAAAGAAGAACAAGAAAAGATCGATAGTGTAACCGCTGACAATAAGAGATTATTAGACACGCTTAAAGAAGCGTTAAACGGTAAGGTCAATGATGTCGTTGTTTCTTCTAAGCTCGTGGACGCTCCTGTATGTGTTTCCACTAAAGATGGCTTATCTCTAGAAATGGAAAAGACACTTAACGAACAACCAGGTGCGGAAGATACCGTCAAAGCGGAAAAGATTCTTGAAATCAATCCAAACCATCCATTATTTGAAGCGTTCTCCAAGATTCAAAATGATGATGAAACTGTAAAGAATTACGCGAGCGTTCTTTACGAAGAAGCGATGCTTCTTGAAGGCAGAGAAATCGTTGATAAGAAAGCCTTTGTAGATAAAATTAACGAATTATTTATCAAGGCTATGAAATAGTGGAAAGTTTCTCCTCCACACGAAAAGGTCTGAGACAATCAGACTTTTTTGTTTAT
>CACZNF010000216.1 GCA_902782395.1 uncultured Erysipelotrichaceae bacterium
TTATTATCATCCACGACAAAATGCCCCATTTTCTTTTCGAAGAGGGGGGTTACACTATTAGTTTTTAACTTGTTAAAAAGGTTCAATCTATACCTCCTTTAACTAATTAAATTTGTTCATCGCCCGATCAAAATCAGACTTGATAGCCTCCTTTAATGCCCCAACAGCGTTTTCAATCGCTTCATCGATTAAAGGTTGTTCGTCTTTCAGTGGTTTTGATAACACAAAGTCAACAGTATCCCATTCACCTGGTTCACCAATGCCAATACGAATTCTTTTAATCTTGTCGGTTGATAAACAATCAATAATGTTTTGCATGCCTTTATGACCACCAGAGGAACCTTCTTTTCTGATTCTAATTCTGCCTGGTTCTAAAGCCATGTCATCGTAAACAACGATAATGTCATCCATTTCAATCTTGAAATAATGGACAACTTCTTGCACCGCTGTTCCGGATAAATTCATGAAAGTTTGTGGCTTAAATAATATCACATCCTCGTTATAAATCTTTCCTCTACCGAGTAAAGCATGGAAAACTTCCTTATCAATATCAATCTTTGCTTGATCTGCTAAAAGGTCGATAGCCATGAAGCCCATGTTATGACGAGTCTTATCGTATTTTTTACCTGGATTACCTAAGCCTACAATTAGTTTCATAAATCTACGCGAACAATTATAGCACAACGAAAAGAATTTACTAAACTTTATAAGTTTCGTATACTTTTGTATGTATGAAAATTAAAGAATGGTTTAGAAAACTTGTGGCTGGTTTAGCCATCGGCGCAGGAGCCGCGATTCCTGGCGTGAGCGGCGCTGCTATTGCCGTTATCTTTCACGTTTATGAAGACATCATTGGTGCAGTTAATAACTTTAGAAAGAAGTTTGGCTGGGCTATTAAAGTTTTAATCCCTATCTTATTAGGCATTATTATTGCTGTTATCGCGTGCATTATTATTTTCTCTTATGCCTTTGAATACTTAATGTTTGTTTTAATTTGTGTATTCGCAGGATTCTTAATTGGTTCATTCCCTGGTATTACTGATGAAGTTAAAGGTGAAAAGTTAAATAAGAAATATGTTTTGCTTATTGCTTTAGGCGCCTTATTTGTCATTATCTTAGGTGTTTTAAATGTCATCGTCGGTCTTAACGGATTTACGGTTGCTAATTTATTCAATCCTCAACCAGTTTGGTGGTTATATTTATTGCTCATTCCTGTAGGCGCTGTTGCGGCTCAGGTTCATTAATCTTACTTATTTTAGGTTTCTATAGACCACTTGTGGATAACGTTAAAGAATGGGCTAGTGAAATGCTCAAGCATGGTGATTTCTCGCACACAGGTGCCCTATTTGGCGTTTTAGGATGTTTCGCTGTTGGTTGTTTAATCGGTGTCGTGGTTGTTTCTAAGATCATGAACATCTTACTTAAGAAATGGCGTAAAGAAACGTTCTTCGCTATTATTGGTTTTATTGCTGGATCAATATTTGTTTTATTCTTCAACTCCAATATTGTTGATTACTATAGAGTTTGGGGAGATGCTTCTTTAGGTGATGCTTTAAAGATTCATCCTGTCTTACCAATGTGGTTAGAAATGATTATTGGATTAGTTGCCTTAGCATTATGTGCTTTCTTAAGCTATCGATTAGTAGTTGCTCAAAGAAAAAGAGTACAATTAAAAGTGAAAGATGAAGAAGTACCTCAAGAATAAATTTATTGAACAATATAAATCTGAACCAGAGCTTTATCTTAGTTGTGGCGGTAGATTTGAAGTGTTAGGTAATCATACTGACCATAATCATGGTTTATGTTTAGCGGCAACTTGTTCTTTATCTATATATGCCTCTATTAAAAGAAGAGATGATTTATTAGTGCATTTATTTAGTGAAGGGTTTACTGAAACAACAATTGATTTATCATCTTTAGACAAAAACGTAGAAGAAAAAGGCCAACCAGGTGCTTTAGTGAGAGGGGTAGCAGCCTATTTAGCTAAAGAATATAAGATTGGTGGCTTTGATATTTATATTAAGAGCGAGATTCCTGGTGGCGCGGGTGTTTCTAGTAGCGCGGCTTTTGAATTATTATTCGCTCAAACATTTAATAAGTTATTTAACAACGAACAAATACCACTTATGACTCTTTGTAAAGCAGGTCAATTTGCTGAAAGAGAATATTACGGTAAGATGTGTGGCTTACTAGACCAAATTGGTGTGGCTTATGGTGGGCTTGTCTATATTGATTTTGAAGATATTGTTAATCCAAAAGTTAAACCATTAAAAGCGGTCTTAGAAAACTACTGCTTTGTAATTGTTAATTCAGGTGGTAGCCACGCTGGACTTGATCATTTATATAAAGCTATCCCAGATGATATGTATCAAGTTGCCCACTACTTCGGAAAAGAATATTTAAGAGAAGTTGAAGAAACAGAAGTTATCAAAAATAAGCAAGATGTGATTGATAAATGTGGAGAACTCGCTTATGAAAGAGCGTTACATTTCTATGGCGAAAATAGACGTGTTAAAGAAGCCTTTGATGCGATTGAAGATAATGATTTAGATACATTAGTGAGATTAATCAATGAATCGAGAGAATCATCCACTGATTTATTACACAATATGTACGTTAATGAGGTGCAAGGTTCACCACTTGAGGCTTGTGAATTAATCATGAAAGCCTCTAATAATAAAGCTGGCGTTAAGATTAACGGTGGCGGTTTTGCTGGTTCAGTCATTGCCCTAGTGCCATTAACTGAATTAGATAATGTTTTAAAAGAAAGTAAAGCTAAATACGGGGAGTATAATGTGCACCTCGTGAACATACGTAATAGTATTCCTTCTGAACTAAAATAAAGGAGACGGGTATGAATAATAGGATAGGTCTAAGAAGATGGCTAATGTTTATTTTAGCCGGTTTTGTTGGTCAATTAGCTTGGGCAATTGAGAACAATTATTTTAACGTTTATGTCTTTGACTGCACTAGTGAATATGGCTTTATTCCAGTCATGACCGCTTG
>CACZNF010000217.1 GCA_902782395.1 uncultured Erysipelotrichaceae bacterium
CATGGACCAGCACCGATAATTAATGTGTCATAAATTTTCATAAGAGAAGACCTCCTAACTCATTATATGAAGAAACCGCAAATTTAGCGGCTTTGATGCATTTTATTTCTCTTGGACCCCAAGTGACTAACATCGCATCAGTACCAGCGTTGCATGCCGTTTCGTAATCAATATCGTTATCACCAATATAAAGGACTTTGCCTTTATCTGCAATTGCTAAACGCTCTAAGGCTTTATTGATGCCTAATGGGCTTGGTTTAGGAGCGTTAACATCATCCGCGGAGATGACAACATCAAATAAACCATCAATATGAGCAACTTCTAAAGAATACTTGGTTAAAGGTGCACCCTTATTAGTGACTACCCCTAATAGATAGCCAGCTTCTTTAAGTTTCTTTAAAGTTTCAATTTCATCATCAAAAGCCTTCACATATGGAAGATAGAGTTCTCTAGAAGTTTCTTGGAAAGCTTTATATATTTCTTCAAATGAATAATCAGGGAATTCATCGACGAGTGTCTTTTTAATTGGAGGGCCTGAAAAATAGATTAATTCCTCTCTAGTTCTAATCTTCGCGGGTCTATATTTCTTATAGAGGGCGAAAAATGACTGTATGAGCATTTCATCAGTATCACAGAGAGTGCCATCTAAATCAAAAAGAAGAACTTTGTATTTATGCATGTTGCGCCTCTTTATATTTGAATCCATCAATCGCCATTGGCACACTGATACCGAGGCCTAATAAAAGCGAAATACCAATTGTTAATAGAATTAAGCCTTCATTAAAGCCGTTATAGGCTAATAATACTTCAAATGGATTGTGATTCATCTTATAGATAGCTAAAGCAATTAGACCACTGGCCACCACAATAAGGATGAGTGAAGAAATAATACCAACTTTCTTATCGTTTTTCTTGGCCCTAAAGGTGTTGTTTTTCTTTCTTAAAATATTTCTCACGATGTGATTAATGATAACGAGTAAGGTGCCACCGATAACAAAGACCATCGCCCAGGCCCAAGACCAGAAGCCTTTTTCACCCATTTTGAAAGAGCCAGTTCTTAAAGGTTCAAGAACTAATCTTGTCATACCATACCAAATGATATAGCCAAAACCGACATCACCAAATTCAACATGTTTTCTTAAGGCTTTACCAAAGACATGGGCTAAAACAAAGTAGCCTAATAAGTTAATAACCCCTTCGATGAAGAATAATGGAAGATACGTTTGTTCAGTACCCACTAAAGAAGAAAGATCTGCATCTGAAGTGAATTGACCGTTTCTCCAAATGATTTCTGGTAACCACTTAAGATAAGCGATATCAACAGCAGCGCCATGCACTTCAACGTTAAAGAAGTTGCCCCATCTACCAATGGCTTGGGCAATTAAAATAGCGGGTAAAGCAATATCAAAGATGACCCAGATAGATTTACCGCGGTTACGCCATAAGTACCAAATCACACCAACGATAATACCTGCAGGAGCGCCCGCCATAATGGTTAAGCCACCTTTCCAGATTGCAAAAACATCAAGGAAGTTACCACCCGCAAATTCATGCCAGTTACCAACAACATAACCGATACGTCCACCGATAATACCAGCAGGGAAGGCTACGAAGAATGTAGATTCTAGAATACCGTGTTCACCATATTCCTTATACATGTAGTGATCACATAAGAAATAAACGAGAATCGCACCACTTAAAATACAAATCGCGTAGAAGGCAATATTTGGAGAGCCATCACCTGGTCTAACAAAACCTTCACTAAAGGAAATACCGTTTATTAATGGATATGTTAAATATGGGGCTAAACCGTTTGTCCAAATAAAGAAGAAGAAAGTAGCAACAACAAAACCAATGATTTGGATTCTAAATAACCACTTATCAAGCTTTTCTGGGATATTTCTTCCTAAATGCATGAACTGCGGTTAATAAGCCACCGCTGAATAAGATGCCACCGATCACTAATTGGACAACATAGCCCGCAGTTGGAGTGGCTTTAAGTATTTGATAAATGAATAAAGAAGCAACAACAAAGGCGATGATGCCACCGATGATAGTAGTGCCAACTTTAGTGAAGTGTTTTTTATAGTCCACTTCAATCATTGGGGTTTTAACTAAACTAATTGTGAAATAAAGACCAACCACTATCATAGCAATGAAAACTGCCATAAAGATGGAGGTAAAAACAATACCTAATACCATAATCTATTCGTAATGCTCCTTTTTTAATACTTTCTTTAAGTAGGAACCAGTATAAGAAGCAGGATTAGCCGCTACTTCTTCTGGTGTGCCTGTGGCAATGATTTTGCCACCAGCGTCACCACCATCTGGTCCTAAATCAATAATATAATCAGCTACCTTGATAACATCAAGATTGTGCTCAATAACTAAAACTGTATCACCATGATCCACAATACGCTGTAAGACTTTAATTAATCTCTTCACGTCATCAGTATGCAAACCAGTTGTTGGTTCATCAAGAATATATAATGTCTTACCTGTTGGACGTTTTTGTAGTTCACTAGCGAGTTTAACACGTTGGGCTTCACCACCACTTAATGTAGTAGCAGGTTGGCCTAATTTAATATAGCCTAGACCAACGTCATATAAAGTTTGAATGCGTTTAGCTAGAGATGGCCTATTAGCGAAGAAATGTAAGGCGTCTTCAACAGTCATTTCTAAAACATCATAGATGCTCTTACCTTTATAGGTGACTTGTAATGTCTCTTCGTTATAGCGTTTGCCGTTACAGGCATCACACTTAACATAGACATCTGGTAAAAAGTTCATTGGAATACGGGTAACACCCGCACCACCACATTTTTCGCATCTACCACCTTCAACGTTAAAGGAGAATCGACCTTTATCATAGCCTCTAGCTTTAGCCTCAACGGTTTCCGCGAATAAGGTTCTAATATCATCAAATAATTTGAC
>CACZNF010000218.1 GCA_902782395.1 uncultured Erysipelotrichaceae bacterium
CATTGAGTTCTTTAATTTGTTCGATGATTGGTGCCATCTTATAGATAGCGTTATCGCCACGTTCTGGTGCACTACCGTGGCAAGAAATACCACGGACATTAACACAGATTTCCATACGACCACGATGTCCTCTATAAATTTGACAGCTTGTTGGTTCTGTAGAAACGACGAATTCTGGTCTGACTTTATCTTCACAAATGATGTATTTCCAACATAAACCATCACAATCTTCTTCTTGGACGGTACCGGTAATCACTAATGTGTAGTTATCTTCTAGACCTAATTCTTTAATGATTTTTGCGGCGTAGACCATTGAAGCCATACCACCTTCTTGGTCACTTGTTCCACGACCACCGATATGAACATCATCTTCAAAACCTTTATATGGATCAAATGTCCAGTTTTTGATTTCACCAATACCAACGGTGTCGATGTGCGCGTCCATGCCAATGAGGTGTTTACCATGACCGATATAGCCTAAGATGTTTCCCATTGGGTCAATTTCGATTTTATCGAAACCAACTTTTTCCATCTCTTGTTTAATTCTTAATACAACTTCTCTTTCTTCGCATGATTCACTGGGAATAGCGACCATATCGCGAAGGAATTTAACCATGTCTGGTTTGTACTTTTCTGCTAAAGCAAGAACTTTTTTAAAATCAACATTACTCATAATCGAATTCTGTTCCTCTTAATTTCTTAATCTTTTCATCATATTGTTTAATCTTGTTGTATTCATCTTCCCAGAAGGACATCTTCTTCATGGAATCTAAATATTCTTTAGAATAACCAAACTTTAACCAGTCTCTTTCTTTTTGCTTAAAGAGAGCTTCTTTAGCTTCTTTACCACGTGTATCTAAGATGTAGCGTGTATCCGCACCCATAAAGACATCTTCAAACCATCTTTCTAAGACGTTTGGTGTCACTTCTAATTCACGACGATGCAAATCTTCCATAACTGATGGATAACGGTCAAAACTATCTGTAGCAATTGTCACTACATTATCTTCTGGTCCTAGTTTTAAATATTTAGCCATCTTAATCGCGCCTAAGATATTACAAATACCAGAGACACCAAAGAGATCCACCATTGATTCGGCTAATTTCTTATCAATACCGTGTTTTTCTAACACTTCAGAGCCTTCATGGATAACCGCTAAACCACGGACACAATCATCATCAATGATTTGAGTAATAAAGTCTGTGGTTAAGGCGTTATGAATAAGAGTAATCATCTTATCACCAATACCTTCAATACGGTGTTGTCCTAAACCACCATTAGTTAATGTAGAACATTCATGTGGTTCCAAGGCGACAACTTTACATTCTGGGAAGACGGCTTTAATTTGATCGCCTGCGGCTAATGTGCCAGCACTACCAGGTGCGGAACAGAAGCAAGCAATACGTCCATTACCAATTCCTTCAACGGCTTCGACACAGGAATTACCGGTGACGTGTCTATGGAAACGGTAATTTGGTAATAATTCAAATTGGGCTAATGTCGCGTTCTTTGGATTTTTCTTTAATTCATAAGTTCTCTCTAAAGTTAAGATAACGTCGGATTCACTACCAGGTGTTAAATCGAGTTTGGCACCATATTTTTGAATTCTTTCATATCTTTCTTTAGACATGTTATCTGGCATGATGACGATCGCGTCATATTTCATTAAGTTAGTTATATAACTAACACCAATACCAAAGTTGCCAGTAGAAGGACCTAAAATTGTGTGTTTACCAGGGATGATTTCTCCATCAACACATCCTTCCATAAGGGTGGCGTAAGCAGGACCGACTTTATGTGATCCTGATGGGAAATACTTTCCTAATAAGACGACGATATTTGCATCAACACCGGTTAATTCTTTAGGAAGAACAATTTTGTTAACTGTCGTTTTTCCAGGTGATATTGAAGAGGTTGATTGGATCGAGTTCATTCTCTTTTAATGCTTTTTCCGCTAACTTTCTCACTTCTTTATCTTGGTGAGATGGGTTCAACATTTCGTCATATGTTGGACCAAATGGAATTTTTGCTTTTGGCATCTAAATAATCTCCTTTTCTTTTAAATATCTATCTAGACATGCTAGATCGGGTTTCATCACTTCGGGTTGGGCAATTGCCTTTTGTGCATTTGCCGGATCTTTGAGTCCGTTTCCGGTGACAATGAAGGTCACGGATTCATCATTTCTTATGATTCCGTCTTTTAATGCCTTCATTAATCCGGCAAGCGAGGCAACTCCCGCTGGTTCTCCGAAGATACCTTCAGTACGACCTAGCAAGGCTTCTACCTCAAGAATGTCGCTGTCTGGAACCGATATCCAAACACCATGACTATTCTTTACCGCATTAATAGCCTTAATCGGATTGCGTGGAATGCCAACAGCAATGCTATCAGCAATCGTATTCTCTTCTGCTTCTTTTAGTGGTTCGTTATTATGATCCGCGATAACGAATGGTTCACATCCTGTACTTTGTACAGCAAGAATACGAGGGATCCTATCAATTAATCCCAATTCCTTTAGATCATGAAATCCTTTATAAACACCTCCGACTGTGCATCCATCTCCAACTGAGACACATACCCAATCAGTGGGTTTAAATCCTAATTGTTCCGCTATCTCTAATGAGACAGTCTTTTTGCCTTCAACCATCCATGGATTAATCGCCGCATTACGGTTGTACCAACCATATTTTTCAATTGCGGCTTTGGATAATTGGAAAGCGGCTTTATAATCTCCATCAACTTTAATTAAAGTTGCTCCATATAAACATATTTGTGTGGTTTTACCAATTGGCGCTCTTTTGGGAACAAAGATAACCGCGGGTAAACCCATGTGTGCAGCGTGACACGCACAACTGCTTGCGGCATTACCAGTAGATGAGCAGGAAATAACTTTCGCTCCTGCTTCAATAGCTTTTAACACCGCTACACCACTGGCTCTATCTTTGCTTGAGCCAGATGGATTAAGACCATCATCTTTAATATATAGTTCTTTAAGTCCTAATAGTTTCGCTAAGTTAAGACTTCTAATTAAAGGTGTCCAACCAATGCGTAACATTTCACCAATGTGTTCTTCACTAACACCCATTAGCGGAGCATATCTCCACATCGAAAAGTCCTTATTTTGCTTAAAATATTCAAGATTTAAGACTTTTTTGAGTGATTTATAGTCAAAAACGACATCGAGAATTCCTTTTTCTCCACATTCTGGACAAGTTAAATTAGCTTCATCTTCTTTAAAAGTTTTGCCACATAATGTGCATTTATAACCGAGTACAAATCTTGTGTTCGCCATAACTCCTCCTATTCAATAACATTTAAGAAATCTTTAAGAATGTTCATCGCCACTTTATAACGATATTCTTTTGTGCTTCTTTGATC
>CACZNF010000219.1 GCA_902782395.1 uncultured Erysipelotrichaceae bacterium
ACTAAAATGTCTTTAGCGTGTGAAGAGTTATTTGAATATTTAAACGAAGACAAATAATATATTTGTGTAATAAGGAGAAAGTATATGAATAATATCCCTCAAATTAAAGTTGGTATCGTGGCAGTATCTAGAGACTGCTTCCCAATTGAATTATCAATCAATAGAAGAAAAGCCTTAGTGGCCGCTTATCAAAAGAAATATAACAAAGATGACATTTATGAATGTCCAATCTGCATCTTTGAAAGTGAAATCGATATGGTTAAATCCTTAGAAGATGTGAAAGCTCATGGCTGTAATGCTTTATGTGTTTTCTTAGGTAACTTTGGTCCAGAGATTAGTGAAACATTATTAGCTAAACACTTTGATGGCCCTAAGATGTTTATTGCCGCGGAAGAAGAAAACATTGGTGTTCTTTCTTCTGATAGAGGTGATGCCTACTGTGGTTTGCTTAATGCTTCCTATAACTTAAAACTTAGAAACATTAATGCTTATATTCCAGAATCACCAGTGGGGGATGCGGATGATCTCGCTGATAGAATCCATGATTTCCTTCCTATCGCTAGAACAATCGTCGGTTTAAATAATTTAAAAATCATTACCTTTGGTCCTAGACCACAAAACTTTTTAGCGTGTAACGCGCCTATCAAGCAACTTTATAACATCAACGTTGAAAGATTCCTTCTATCTTACCTAAGTTAGCCCAATATGAATTAACACTTCTAGACTGGATTGAAAAACATAAAGGCTATAGAAAATATGTCGCTATCGCAGGTAAGTGCTGGCCAGCTTTCCAAACAATGTTTGGTTTCGTTCCTTGCTATGTTAATTCCAGATTAACCATGAGAGGTATACCAGTATCTTGTGAAGTTGATATCTATGGTGCGCTTTCTGAATACATTGGTACATGTGTTAGTGAAGCACCAGTCACTTTATTAGATATCAATAACACCTTACCAAAAGAGCTTTATAAACAAGATATCGAAGGTAAATATGATTACGCCTTTAGAGATACATTTATGGGCTTCCACTGCGGCAATACTTGTACCGCTTTACTTTGTAAACCAGAAATGAAGTATCAAAAGATTATGGCTAGAGCCCTTCCAAAAGAAGTCACTAATGGTACTTTAGAAGGTGATATTAAACCAGGTGATATTACATTCTATAGATTACAATCTACTTCTGATAACCACTTATTAGCGTATGTCGCTGAAGGTGAAGTCTTACCAGTTCCATCTCATTCATTTGGTTCTATTGGTGTCTTTGCTATTAAGGAAATGAATAGATTCTATAGACATGTTCTAATTGAAAACGGTTTTCCACATCATGGAGCGGTTGTCTTCGGTCATCAAGGTAAAACCATCTTTGAAATATTCAAATACTTAAATGCTGAAAAGATTGGTTATAACCAACCAAAAGAATTACCTTATCCAACAGAAAATCCATTTGAGAAATAGATAAGATTAGGCGACATTGCTCGCCTTTTCTTATTCTCTTGATATACACGCAATACGGGTATATTATTAAGACATGAAACACATTGAAACACCAAAGATTAGTGAAATCTTAAAAGAGGAATTTATGATTCCTTATCATCTTTCAGCGTATCGTCTTGCTAAAGATATTGATGTGCCTATTTCTCGTATTCAAGATCTTCTCCACGATAGACGTAAGATAACCGCTGAGACATCTATTAAATTAGGTAAGTATTTTGGATTAAGTGAAAAGTACTTCTTAAATCTACAAAACGATATTGATATTAGAGAAGCTAAAGAACTATTTGCTAGTAGTGTGAATAAAATAATTCCTCTAATGACTAGATAAAATACTAACGCCCCACGCGGGCGTTTGTTTTATAATATAGCTAACAAATAAGTTCATTTACTATAGGGAGTGGCAAGATGAACGAAAAGAAACAACATCCTTTTAACAATCGTGTTTTTCTAGTTAAGAAAACTGTTTTAATCGTGGACGATGAAGAGATCAACCGCGAAATCATGTCTGAAATCTTAAAAGATGACTTTAATACAATAGAGGCTAAAGACGGACAAGAGGCTATTGATATATTGCTTAAAGGTGAACAGAAGATTGATATCGTCTTACTAGATATCTTTATGCCAATGGATGGTCGTGAAGTCTTAAAACTAAGAAAGAATAATCCAGATCTTAGACGCATCCCATTTATTGTTTGCACTAGTGATAAGAACATTGAAGAAGAGTGTTTCTTATTAGGGGTCAATGACTTTATTAAAAAGCCATATGAAAACCCAGATATCATTATCGCTAGAATCAAAAGAATGATTGAGT
>CACZNF010000220.1 GCA_902782395.1 uncultured Erysipelotrichaceae bacterium
CCTCTTGCTCTACTTTCTAATGATGGAGTGGCACTCGCTAGTAAGACTTTAGCGTGATGATATCTAGCGCGCATAATAGCGACTTCCCTAGCGTGATAGAAAGGAAGATTATCTTGTTTATATGATTCGGTGTGCTCTTCATCTAGGATGATGAGACCAATATTTTTTAAAGGAGCGAATATCGCACTTCTAACACCGACGACAATCTTGCAGTCTCCGTGCGCAATTTTACGATATTCATCATATTTCTCCGCTGGAGTAAGCTCACTATGCAAAATAGCGACATTATTTTGGAAACGATGGAGGAAGTATTCCACCATCATTGGGGTTAATGAAATTTCAGGAACAAGCATTAAAACTGATTTGCCCGCTTTTAAGACTTGTTCGGATAAGTTTAAATAGACTTCTGTTTTACCAGAACCAGTGACGCCCTCTAATAAATAGACCAAATCGTTAGAGTTATTGAACTCGTCAATGACCTTATTTTGATCCTCACTAAGTTTAGGAGGAGTCTGATATTTATAATCAGGTATCTTTAACCTGCGTTTTTCTTCTTTAACAATTCTGATTCTCTCTTTTTCTAAGAGTTTATCAACAATACTGACTTGCTTGATATCGCGTTTTAAAACACGACCTTCAAGTTTAATAAATCTTAAGACTTCAATTTGTTTATTTGTTAAGTCTTCTTCGGACTCACTAATAACTTCCAAAAATTGATCATAAGCAATCTTAGGCGCTCTTAAAGAAGATCTTCTAGGAGATAAACTTGGTGGGAGCATTGATTGAAGAACACTAATCTTTGGAACTAGATAATAAGAAGATACTTCATCTAGTAAAGAAAGTAGTTCTTCGTTTAATAATGGTTCATCATCAATGACGTCTTTAATTTCAGAAATTGAGAAGCCTTTTTCTTCTTCGTATTCCGCGACACTTTTATTAGTTTCTGCAACTTTTACTACGTTACCGATAATATCACGATGATTAAAATCAAGTAAAACACGGATGCCTTTGACTAGTTTCTTTTTGGGTTTAATGAGCTTTTGGCATATTCAATCAGAACTTCCACTATTTGCATACTCAAACCGTCTCTTAGTCTCTATCAAATTCCTTAAGGATTTTTATAATTTCATCACCAGCGCGATTAATGCGATCGTTCATCACAACGAAATCGTAATTCTTAGCTTTTTCCATTTCGGCTTCCGCTTTCGCTAAACGTTTTTTAATGACGTCTTCTGGCTCAGATTTTCTCTTTCTAATACGTGCTTCTAATTGTTTCATTGATGGCGGCTTTAAATAGAAGGAAACGACTCTATCATCTTTAACCTTCGAGAGCACTTGTTCCGCACCATTAATTTCAATCTCTAACAAGACGTTTTTGCCTTGGTTACGAAGCTCTTCAACGATGCTCTTTGGCGTGCCATAACGGTTACCAACGAATTCCGCCCATTCAAGGAAATTATCGTTATCAATATTCTTTTGGAATTCTTCTTTACTAACAAAGTAATATTCCACACCATTGGTCTCAGTGGCCCTTGGTTCTCTTGTGGTCATTGACACGGAAAAGACCATCGGAAATAGATCACGATTCATGATGTATTTTCTGACTGTGCCTTTGCCGACACCGGATGGACCACTAAGAATAATTAATAACCCTTTTTTCATAGTACGACATATTTTATAAGATATTTATAAATAAGGCAACACCTGTTACCCTATTTTGTTAACTATACTCAACTTTTTTGCTAAGATAATTCCATGAACTATTATTCTTACTCTTCTTTTAAGAAAGTCATTGATGAATTAAGGGATAAAATTATTGGTTGTCGTATCAATAACATCACTGTCATTAACTCCCATGATTTTTTATGCACTCTTTCCATGATTAAAGAAGAGAAGTTACTTATTTCGCTTAATCATCAACACCCATTTATCGCTTTAGTGGATATTCATAAAAGTGAGCCCACAATTACGGGAGCGCTTAATGAATCTTTAAGAAAATTTCTTAAAGACGCCTATATTGTGGACATCTCTTTAGATAATAATGACCGTATCGTGCACTTCATCATTCAAAAAGCTAATGATTATTATGAAAAAGTCGTCACACATTTATATTTAGAATGCATTCCTCAAAGAGCGAATCTCGTCTTTGTTAATGAAGAAGGTAAGATTATTCACGCTCTCCACTATTCTGGTCTTACTAGTGCTAGAGCAATACTAAATAATCTTTCTTATGAATATCCTTCTAGAGGGGAATTAAAAGAAGATAATGAAGTACCATCTTTAGAAGAAATAAAACAAAAGGCCATGAACTATTATGAAAACGCTTTACTTGTGCATAAAAAAGAAAAGTTCTTACCTTTATATCGTTATATCAAATCACGTGTTAAATCACTAAATAAGAAATCTAGTGTTCTTTCTTTAGAAATAGAGTCCGCAAAAGAACATCTACAGGATGCAGATCATGGTAATTACTTACTCGCTTATCAATACGATAAAGAATTATTAAACGAATATCTTAAAGATAACAATATTGTTTTAGATGAATCTAAGAGCATCGTTGAAAACGCTAATCAGATGT
>CACZNF010000221.1 GCA_902782395.1 uncultured Erysipelotrichaceae bacterium
TAGGAAGAGCAGTACTTTTATATGGTGTCTTTCGAATCAACTCCACCATATGTCTATTCATATAATATTTCATTCGCCTAAGTATTTAAGTCCTTTACTAATTGCATTTTGAACATCTTCTCTTTTTAAGAGATCATTTGCTTTCTGAGGAGCACGCCCTGCCACTCTCTATAAAAAGTTAAGCCGGAATGACCAAGGGACGGTTCTGTGATCATTTTTGTCTTGATGGATGTCATCTGAAGATAGTCCTCATCATCTTCAAACATATCCTGCTTGTTGATACCCCGAAGCATGACATGATAGATGCCCGTACCACTCTTTGTCCTTTCCTGTCGCGGCATGTATTGATGCTTTGTTGATTGACAGTGCAAATATAGTAACATTTTCTTAAACATCTACTCAAAAAATGATCACGGAACCGTCCCCTGATCACTAGATAGTTATAATCCTGTGAGAATGCACTAATTGTTATGCCTATAAATAATAATGTCAAAATTTTTCTCATTTTAGTTCTTTCCAAAAAATAGTAAGTCCATGTTGCGCTGTAGACTGAAGCCTAATTCTTCCTTTATTATGCATTCCGCCATAATTCGATGTAGCTTTTTTGGTTTGTGGAACAAGAATCACAGGGACAGTCCCCTCTGTGATTTAATGTCCGTGATTGATTTAGGGTATTGGTACTTTTTTTAGCTTCTTTAATAATTGAGGGTTCGTTACCTTATATAAGGTGTCACTTATATGATGTTCTTTATCTTCTGTAACAATAACAGAATCACTAATTATTGTGAGTTTTCTTTCTTTTATACCCCATATTATTATGGTATCATTTTTAAGTTTCCATTTAGGTTCATAATACACATCTCCGCAATCATATATATAACATTTTTTATCACAATACCTTTCTTCAAGAATAACTCTTTTACCTTTTCTGTCAAAATAAATATAATATCTTGTTTTTCCAAATGAATCGGGACTAGCCTTATACCAATATTGGCAGTTGTTTCCTGCTATAATAAATTCATTTCTGTCAAGACCATTCGAACATGACATAAAGCAAATAATGAAGAGCATAAAATAAACTGTCTTTTTCATCTTGATCATGGGGTCGGTTCTTCTGATCATATTCAGAAGTCCGTTATCTTTATGATAATTCATTACTTGTTTCATTTACATTTCCATTTATACTTTTTCTATCTTGAAAAATAATCATTAGAACCGACCCCGTGATCCCCCGTGATCCAGACACCCGTGATCTTTGTCAGAACCGACCCCGTGATCCAGAAATGGAGAATTAGTATAAGTAATTTCGTAGTCATTCAATCCTTTTGGCTTACAAACGACGAATGTCGGCTCGTACAAATAAGCTTTATTTTGCCATGGTAATTGTTGACCTTCAACAGAAATCCACTTATATCTGTTTTTAAGAACGTGAATAAACGTAAATTCTTTGGTATTCTCACCTAAATCTAAGTCCGGAGCAAAGATGTCAAGAAAAGCCCTCTGATCATCTACATTAGATAGAATGATGGTTAGATACTCCCCAATAGTCGTATATCCTACAATTCTTCGATTATACCAGCTTACATATTTTTCCATCAAATCACTTTTTCGTTGAAAAGAAAAAAGATAAGTTCTTTCGTGATTAACCCACATAAGGTCTAAAACCACGACTTCTTGGCATGTATCTATATTTAGCTGTGCAAACACATTTCGAGCTATAGAATCCAACGACTTATTCCTAAGAGAAAATTCTTCCAATGGAATATTATTAGAACCAGTTATGCCATGTTTACAAGAAACCATTAAACATAGAAACATAAACAACAACAACTTATTTCCAATTTTCATACCGATATACTCCTTTAGAATTATAATATTCAATCTTATTAGTTTGCTTATTCATAACGCGGCTTATGTTTGGCTTATATTTGGCGACGGAATTCTACGATCATGGGGTCGGTTCTTCTGGTCATATTCAGAAGTCCGTTATCTTTATTGTAATTCATTACTTGTTTCATTTACATTTATACTTTGTCTATCTTGAAAAATGATCATTAGAACCGACCCC
>CACZNF010000222.1 GCA_902782395.1 uncultured Erysipelotrichaceae bacterium
AAGATGCTGTTTTCGTTATTCGTGGTTAAGAAAGCATAGATTTGTTGACCTGGTTCTTCTAAGAATTTAAGAATTGAGTTAATCGCCTCAATAGTCATGTTTTCAATAAGGTGAAGAATATAAATACGGATACCTTTGTTTTCGAAAGCTTTTTTATCAAAAGAACTTTCAATCGTCGTAACCGCTTCTTTTTTAATCGTTGATTTACTACCATCAAAAACAAAAAAGTCTGGATAGTTATCATCGTCCACACGTAAACATGTAATACATGAGTTACACGCTAATGGGGATGGGTCATCACAAAGAATTGATTTAGCGAAAAACTTCGCAATATCTAAAAGTGGTGTACCATTACTTCCAGAAAGAAGATAAGCATGAGAAAGTTGACCTTTTTGTAAAGAATTTACAAAGGTTTGATAAATAACTGGTTGATAATTCTTTAGGTATTTCTCTACTTGCATATTCTAGAGAGCATGGCTTTCAAAGTAGCGTCCGCGACTTCTTCTCTGCTCTTACTGGCATCAATAACGATAAAACGTTCTGGGTAGCGTTTTGCTAATTCTAAAAATGTATTTCTGACTTTGTTATGGAAGTCTAATTTTTCTAAATCCAAACGATTAACTTCTCTATTTGCATTAGCGGCGATTCTCGCTAATCCAATCTTAGGATCAATATCAAATAGAAGAGTTAAATCTGGGAATGTACCTTCGGTAGCGAAGTTATTGACGTTTAATATATTTTCAACGCCTAAACCTCTTGCGCCACCTTGATAGGCTAATGAGGAGTCTAAATATCTATCGCAGATAACAATCTTGCCTTCTTTTAAAGCGGGCCAGACTTTTTCTACGAGGTGTTGTCTTCTTGAAGCAGCGTAAAGAAGGGCTTCTGTTCTTTCATCCATCGCTGTATTGGCTTTATCTAAAATAACATTACGGATTTGTTCTGCAATTGGTGTACCACCTGGTTCACGAGTACGGACAATTTTATATCCCATCTCCTCTAATTTGCTAACAGCGTAATCAACAGCGGTTGTTTTGCCAGATCCTTCTGGCCCTTCAAGAGTAATGAACATAATTAGTACCTCTCTATAGTTTTCTTCTGCCTTCAACGGCTTTGGATAATGTTAAGGCGTCTGTATAATCTAAATTTCCACCCATTTGTAAACCATACGCTAAACGGGTGATTGAATCGACTTTATCAGCGATTAATTTCGCCAAATATAAAGCAGTGGTTTCCCCTTCAATTGTTGGGTTAGTGGCAATAATCACTTCTTTGAAGTGGTGATTATCTAATCTCTTCATTAACGCATTGATGTTCAAATCATCAATTGTGCCACCTTTACCTAATGAGATAACGCCGTTTAACACATGGTATAAGCCATGGTAATATTCAGCGTTCTCAAAGGCGATAACATCTTTTGGGAAAGAAACGACCATTAAGGTATCTTGGTCACGTTCCTTATCATCACAAATAACACAGTTTTCACCTTCAGTTAAAAAGCCACAGATAGGGCAGACGTGTATTGATTGTTTAAGATTTTTAATGGCATCAGAAAACTCATTCAAGTCATCATCTTCCATATTGAGCATTGCGTACGCCATACGCTCCGCGCTACGGCGTCCAACGCTTGGTAACTTGGCTAAAGATTCTAGATTCTTCTAAACGGATAAGAGCTTTAAGCTTCTCCATTAGAAACCGAATCCTCCTTTTTGACCAGTGATGCGTTCATTAATGGCTTCGGATTCTTCATCGATCTTTTCATTGGCTTCGTTAATTGCCATAGCAATCATTTCTTCGACCATTTCTTTGTTATCAGCGTCGAAAGCATCTTTATCGATATCGATAGCTTTAACTTCTTTGCTTCCAAGCACAGTAACTGTCACTGCGCCACCTTTAGAGACTTTGAATTCTTTTTCCGCTAATTCGGCTTGCGCTTTTCTTAATTCTCTTTGCATCTTTTGTGCTTGAATCATCATTTGTTGCATGTTCATAGGTTTTATTCTCCTTCAAATTCGATGCTGACTGTGTCAGCTTTTGGTAATTTACCGATTTGTAATCTATTCATGTAGCTTTGTTGCCATCTTACTGAATCTTTTCTTGAGACAGCATAGACGAACATCTTTCTATTGAATACTGTTTCAATAACGTTTTGAATGGCTTCTTGGTTTTCAACCAAATTGGCCTTCTCAGCGATATTTGGGAATTGATATTCCACAACTAATATTTTTTGTGAGGCCACAAGTGGACGTCCATCCACTAACATGGTCGCGGCTTTGCCTAGTTCTGGATGGCCAATTAATTTCTTAATATTTGGCCAGTTATCAATGAGGGAATTCTTAATATCTTTTTTGGAAATAACCATGATATCAATCATTAAGTCATCACCGATGTCTAACGAATTCTCTTTTCTGGTGTTTTTAATTGTGAGGACATTCTTACTTAAGACAATTTCCTTCACTGGTTCTGGTTCAGGCTCAGGTTGATCAAGTAAGGAAATTAATTCTTCTTGCTTCACTGGCTTTGACTCAGGTTTTGGTTCCACTTTTGGTTGAGGTTTAACTTCAGGAACAACTGGTTTTTCAATCACAGGTTCGCTGAATTTGGGTTCTATTGTACGTGGAGTACCATCTTTCTTAGTGGCGCATAATTTTAGAATTGTGACCTCAAATAACGGGATGATAGAACTAACTGTTTTATAGTCCTTTTGTGCGGCCATAATGACATCAATCATCTTTAATGTTTCATCGATATCTAAATGCTTAAAGAATGAAGCGGCTTCATCTTGATTAAGAATTTCTAAACAATCAACATTACGTGAAGATTGATAAATCAATATATCCTTTAATATTAATAATAGGTCGTCGGTCAATCTCTTGATGTC
>CACZNF010000223.1 GCA_902782395.1 uncultured Erysipelotrichaceae bacterium
ACCAGCGAAAACGGAAATACCACCTTTTTCGTTAGCGATGTTATTCATTAATTCTTGAATTAAAACGGTTTTGCCAACACCAGCGCCACCGAATAAACCAATCTTGCCACCTTTAACATATGGGCAAAGTAAGTCGATAACTTTAATACCGGTTTCAAAAATTTCAGTTTTGACGGATTGATCTTTAAACTTTGGAGGTTGTCTATGGATGGACATTCTTTTCGCGTCTTTAACTGGTTCTTTACCATCAATTGGTTCACCTAAAACATTGAACATTCTACCTAATGTTTCTTTACCAACTGGGACAGAGATAGGTGCTTCAGTGGAGATGACTTCCATACCTCTCACTAAACCTTCGGTTGGACCCATTGAGACACAGCGGACTGCATCATCCCCAATGTGTTGCATGACTTCCACAGTTAAAGTTTTATCACCTTCTAAAGGAATGATTAACGCGGTTAATAATTCTGGAAGATGTTGATCTTTAAACTGGACGTCAACGATTGGTCCGACAACTTGTTTAATTGTTCCTAAGACTTTCTTTTCCATAAGTTTGCCTCCTACATATTACTAGCACCGACAATTTCGGTGATTTCTTGCGTGATAGCGCCTTGACGCGCTTTGTTGAATTCGATTTGTAAATTCTCGAGAAGTTCTTCGGCGTTCTTGGTAGCGTTTTCCATCGCATTACTTCTCGCTGCTTGTTCACATACTTCGCTTTCTAAAAACTTCGCGTAAACACTATTTTTTAAATAGATTGGAACAAGGGCATTAAGCACTGCTTCTTGATTTGGTTCCATGATTGGTGGATAAGCTTCTTTAACGGTGTTCTCCACTTTTAATGGAAGAACAGTGTAATCCACTGGATGGAATGTTAATGAGTTTTTATAAGCGGTATAGATGAGATGAATTTCTTTATATGTACCTTTTAGGTACTCTTTTGAGATGAAGTCGATGATTTGCTTAATAATGGCTTCATCACGGATGGAAGAGTATTCTTTGAAATTTTCAATTTTAGTAAACTTACCGTCTTTATAATGAGAGATGGCTTTCTTACCCAAAATAATGGCTTCATCATTTTCTTTGATATGTGAATCCGCAAGACGGAATAAGTTATTGTTATACGCTCCACATAATCCTAAGGAAGAAGAGAGGACGATGTAGAGATTTTTATTAGCCTTTAAGTTATTAGCGAAGTATGGGTTATTACTTTCTTCGACACTAGAAAAGACTTTACGTGCGATTTCATCAATACGCAAAGCGTAATCTTTAGTCGCTAGCATCTTATTCTTCCACTTCTTGAGCTTGACTGTGGAGACAAGTTTCATTGCCGAAGTGATTTTATAAGAGCCAGTAACTGACTTAATTCTTTTCTTGATTCTAGTTACTTCTTGGGCCATACACTATTGATTCAAATTTTCAAAAAAATCTTTTAATTCCTTATTAAGGACTTCTTCATCCTTATCAGAGATTTGTTTGTTTTTATTGATGTTATTTAAAACCTCACCGTTAGTGGCTTTAAATTCATCGTAAGCTTTGTCTAAGACTTTACGTACTTTGCCTTTATCAAGGTTATCTAAGAAACCATTCTTAGCAACATATAAGTCAAAGACTTGTTTATGATTTAAAACAGATAATGTTGAAGCGTCTAAATCACTACCAAATTGGCTAAATGATTTCATTTCTAAGTAGCTGGCTAATTCAATTTTTAAAGCACGAGCGACTTGCTTTGTGGCTTTAAACTGCGCATCACCACCGACACGGGAAACAGAAAGACCACTGTCGATAGCCGGTCTTTGACCAGCGTTGAATAAATCAGCTTGTAAGAAGATTTGTCCATCCGTAATAGAAATGACGTTAGTTGGAATATAAGCACTAATGTCACCGGATTGGGTTTCAACAATTGGTAAAGCGGTAATGGAACCACCACCATATTCTGGAGCGAGTTTGCACGCTCTTTCAAGAAGTCTGCTATGTAAATAGAAGACATCACCTGGATAGGCTTCTCTACCTGGCGCTCTCTTTAGTAAAAGAGATAAGGTACGATAAGCCACAGCGTGTTTACTTAAATCGTCATAAACGATTAAGACATCTTTACCTTGATACATGAATTCTTCCGCCATCGCAGAGCCAGCGTATGGAGCAATATACAGTAAAGGTGCTGGTTCACTAGCAGAAGCACTGACAACGATTGTATAATCCATCGCTTTTAAGCGTTTTAATTTATCAACGATTTGAGCGACTGTGGAATTCTTTTGACCAATGGCAACGTAAATACAAATGACGTTTTTATCTTTTTGATTGAGGATGGTATCAATAGCGATCGCGGTTTTACCGGTTTGTCTATCGCCGATAATAAGTTCTCTTTGTCCACGACCAATTGGGGTCATCGCATCAATCATCGTGATACCTGTTTCAAGTGGGGTATCAACACTTTTTCTTTTAATGACGCCTGGAGCGATTACTTCGATTGGGCGTCTATTTGTGGTTTTAATTTCACCTAAGCCATCGATTGGTTGACCAAGGGAATTGACCACTCTACCTAATAAAGCTTCACCAACTGGTACTTCCATAACCATCTTAGTGCGATTAACT
>CACZNF010000224.1 GCA_902782395.1 uncultured Erysipelotrichaceae bacterium
TTACTAGATCAAGTTATGGCGCTTAAATGGGTCAATGATAACGCTTCTTACTTCGGTGGAAATAAAGATAACATTACTATCGCTGGAGAGAGTGCTGGCTCTTCTAGTATTTCCGCTTTATGTACTTCTCCTTTAGCCAAGGGCTTATTTAAAAGAGCCATTGGTGAATCTAGCTCTTTAGTGGTTAAAAAAGCTCCACATACATATCGCACTATGAAGGCTGCCCAAGAAGTGGGGCAAAAAATCATGAAAGAACAAAAGTGTTCTTCTATAGAAGATTTAAGAAAAGTCAGTGCTTCTAAATTAGTAAAAACTAAATATGAAAATCAATCTATGACTCTTGATGGTTATGCCTTAACTAAAGATCCTTATGATGTTTATCTACATAAAGAGAATAATGAAGAAGCTTTATTAAATGGTTATAACGTGAAAGAAGCTGACGCTTTCGTTATTCCTACTTATTTATTAAATCCCACAAATAAGGGCAATATCTTATCTAGATTAGAAAAGACATTCAACAAAGAAATCGCACAAAAGATTTATAATCTTTACGAAGAAGAAATTAAAAAAGACGCTTTCAATGCCTTTAATGAAATTATCTCCGTTTATTGGTTTATTCAACCGCATCATTCTTGGTCAAATATGGCTTATCAAAGTGGTATACCTGTTTACCGTTATCAATTCACTAAAGAAAATGGCTATCACGGTAATTATCATGCTGGTGAACTTATTTATGCGTATGGCAATGTTAAAAATACCAGCCGTAAATATTGTTATGACGATACCGACCTCTCTTTAGCGGACACAATGGTCTCTTATTGGACTAACTTTGCTAAAACAGGTAATCCAAATGGTGAAGGTCTACCAACTTGGGATTTATATAACCCAACTGATAACAAAGTTATGGAACTTGGTGAGCATATTGGGTCTATCAACGATAGATATCTTAAGCTCTATGAAATACTTGAAGAATTCATCAATTGGAAGATAATCAACGAAAACTCATAATTTCTTATTGTCTAATTAATGAATTAATGTATAATAAATATCGCACTGTGGGTAGCTCACCTGGGAGAGCGCCTCCATGGCATGGAGGAGGTAGCGAGTTCGATCCTCGTCGGATCCACCAAAACAGTAAAAATAGTCCTGAGTAAAATCAGGATTTTTTGTTTGATATCTGTGATTTATGATATTATCATTTTGTTATCACAAAAACGTTCATGAACGATTTACAGAAGAAAGAATTAGATTTGTTTAAAGCCTTTGCCAGTGTTTGTGAAAAACATCACTTACAATATTTTCTTGTGGGTGGCAGTGCTAAGCCTTTGCCAGTGTTTGTGAAAAACATCACTTACAATATTTTCTTGTGGGTGGCAGTGCTTTAGGGGCTATTCGCCATAAAGGTTTTATTCCTTGGGATGATGACATTGATGTTGGCATGCCAAGAAAGGATTATGACGCTTTTATTAAGCTACAAAAAGAATTCGAAGGAACACCATATTTCATTCAAAACTTCATGAGTGATCCTTGCTATATTTATAACTACGGTAAGCTTAGAGATTCATCCACAACATTCATTGAAGATGTTTATAAAAACCATCGTATTAATCATGGTGTATGGATTGATATCTTCCCAATTGATGGTTTCTCTAAAGTGATGATGCCAAGAGAAAAGCTCGCTAAGAAAGTTAGACATATCTGGCATCAAGTCTATTTATCATATCTTCCATCATTAAGAAGAAAAGTCAGAAAAGAAACATGGTTTAAAGATATCTTACTAAATATCGTTGCTGGTCTTTTCTATATCTTTGATATCGCTCATTATCGTAATAAACACGTAGAAAAATATGTGAGAAAAATACCATTAGAAGAATCCGTTATGGCGGGTAACTATTTTGGTTTTAATATGAAAAGAGAGGCGATGGACACTAATTTGTTCAAAGAATTTGTGAAAGTACCTTTCGAAGATACAGAAGCCTATGTATTAAAAGACTATGATACATACTTAAGAAATCTCTATGGAGAATATATGACTCCACCTCCAGTGGACAAACAAGTAGGGCATCATTATAACAAAGGTCTTGATTTACAGATGGGTTACGAAGAATACTTAAAAAGGAACAGAATATAAGGAGGCATCAAGATGAATATTGCATTAATATTAGCCGCTGGTAGTGGTTCACGCATGGGTAATGCTGATAAACCAAAACAATTCTTACCAATTTATGGAAAACCATTAATGATTCATACCATTGAAGCTTTTGAAGTACACGAAGACGTTGACGCTATCGTGATTGTCACTAATGATACTTACGTTGACCAAGTTAAAGTTTGGTGCAAACAATATGACTTAGCGAAAGTTAAAGCTGTTGTCAGTGGTGGTAATGAAAGACAAATCTCTGTTTATAACGGCTTACAAGCAGTGAAAAATATTGCTTCAAGTAATGATGATGTCATCCTTATTCACGATGCCGCTCGTCCATTAATCTCACAAAGAATCATCTCCGATAATATTGCAGTTTGTAAGGAATACGGTGCGGTTGATACCGTCATTAAAGCTAGTGATACAATCGTTCGTTCTAAAGACGAACAATCCATTAGTGATATTCCATTAAGAAAAGAACTCTATCAAGGCCAAACACCTCAAACATTTAAGTTGTCTATTATCTTAGATGCTCATGAACATGCCATTAAGAACAATCTTCCAGATGTCACTGATGACGCGAAGTTAGTTCTTTCCCTCGGTAAAGAAGTCCGCTTAGTGGAAGGCAGCAAACAAAACTTTAAGATTACAACATTTGATGACTTGATGATGCTTAAAGCATTATTAAAGATTGGTAAAACTGAGGTTATTCTCTAATGTTTGTTAATATATTCAAAGTCACATCTCCTGGAGTCATTGAAGAATTCATTGATGCAGTTGATATTAATGAACAAACTGTTTTAGTGAAAGTCGATACAATGGCCATCTGTAAAGCGGATATCCGTTACTTTTTAGGTAACCGTGACATTAATGTTTTAAATCATAAATACCCATTAGCCCCAATTCATGAAGCAGTGGGTCAAGTGGTTAAAGATCCTACAGGAAAATTTAAACCTGGTGATAAAGTCATCCTTATTCCTAACTCTGTTGATGATAATTATCTAAAAGATAATAGCAATAGAAGATGCCATCGTCCTGATTTAGGAATAGCAATAGAAGATGCCATCGTCCTGATTTAGGCGAAAACTATTATCCAAAAGCCGTCTTTAGAAGTTCTACAGCGGATGGTTTTTTAAGAAACTTCTATACCTGCACCCCTGACTTATTAGTGAAATATGATGATAGTATTGATCCTTCTATCGCTGTATTTTCTGAATTATTAAGTGTCGCTCATGCCGCTATTAGAAGAATTAACTTTAATGAAGTTCAAAAATTAGCGTTATTTGGGGACGGCATTATGGCCTATATCGTCTATATCATGCTCACT
>CACZNF010000225.1 GCA_902782395.1 uncultured Erysipelotrichaceae bacterium
AGTGGAATATGGTTTTAGATTACCTTCCGCTTTAGATAATAGACCACTTAATTTCGAAGAGTTTGAAAAGATAATGCCTTATGTTGTTTGTACATCCGCTACACCAGGCGATTATGAACTTAATAAAGCGGGTGGCATATCAGCAGAACAAATCATTAGACCTACTGGATTACTTGATCCAATTATTGAAGTCCGTCCAACTTTAGGCCAAATTGATGACTTAGTTCACGAAATAAAAGCGCGTATTGCGAAAAATGAAAGAACAATGGTGGTCACCCTCACAATTCGTATGGCGGAAGACCTCACTAATTACTTAAAAGATAAAGGCATTAAGGTTGTCTATTTACATCACGAAACCAAAACTTTAGAGAGAAGCGAAATCATTTATCAATTAAGAAAAGGTAAGTACGATGTCCTCGTTGGTATTAACCTATTAAGAGAAGGTTTAGATATTCCAGAAGTCTCGCTTATTTCTATCTTTGATGCAGACAAAGAAGGCTTCCTTAGAAGTACCCGTTCTCTTATCCAAATTGTTGGTAGAGCAGCGCGAAACGCCAACGGTTTAGTGGTGATGTATGCTGATCACATGACTGATTCAATGCAAAATTGTATTGAAGAAACTAACCGTAGAAGAAGCATTCAAGAAGCCTATAACTACGAAAACGGAATTATCCCACGAACAGTTATCAAAGAAATTCGTCCACCAATCCACAACAGTGATGATGAAATCAGTGAAATGATTGATATCACCAAGCACGGAAGCCGTATGGAAATTGAAGCGAAGATTAAAGAGCTCGAAAAACAAATGCGTCAAGCCGCTAAAGAATTTGACTTTGAAAGGGCGGCTGAGCTTCGAGATATAATTCTCGAAATAAAAGGCAATTTATAAAAATATAGTTTGCGTTATTTTTGCGATTCTAATATTATTAGTAAGCAGCGATTAAGAAAGGAATTAAATTCTTATGTTAAATTGGTATGACTGGATTATGTTGGCAGTAGCCATTATCATCATCGTCTTGTGCTTATTACAAGGCGGTAAATCTGAAGGTGCTTCTGGTGCCATTACTGGTGGTGGCTTAAACGTTTTCGTTAAGACCAAAGAAAGAGGTGCAGAAAAAGTCGTTTCTATTTTGACTCTTATCTGTGCAATCTTGTTCTTCTTTATCGCGATCCTTATTGAGATTACCGCTAAAGCTGCTTAATTGCCAGCAATTAGAGGTAAGAAAAAAAGCGGAGAAATCCGCTTTTATTTTTGTTCAATTTTGTTAGAGGTGTAATCAATCTCTTTAATTTCTTCTTTTGGCTGTTCTTGTTGAGTGGCCACAACTTGGTCATCTTTTTTATTCTTTTTCTTTTCTTTTGAAGCGCCATTTTTGTTTTTGCTAACAAGAGCTTTAATGCCAAGATATAATTCCCAACCACCAGCGAGAAGTAACAATACACCAGCGAGTATACAGGTCACAATATTAAGAACATCTTTAATCTTGTCACGGAAGACAATCGCTAATATACCAGCGGTGATAAATAACACAGCAATAACATAAGAAATGATAATAAGTGTTAATTGAATAACTCAACTGCACCTACTACAATCAAGAAGATAGCAATTAAATAAATGATGTAATTTAATAACACTAATTCTTTAGTGCAAAGGAATACACCTAATGCAATAGAAGCCGAACCATATAATAGGCTTAGTGTTACATATTTCTTTGTTTCAAAGATAAAGGCGGTTAGGATAGCGAATAAGCCAAATAAGAATAAGATAACCGCGATAACGATATTTAAAGCGTTCTCAAGAACTTTTGTATCATTGTTAATAGCGAATGCGATGATAACTGAACCACCGAATAATAATAAAATTGATAATATTAATTGGAGCCAGACGTATTTGTTAAATAAACTTTTCATATAGAATTCCCCCTCGAATACTATTATAGTATTTTTGAAAGGAACATAAAGAACTATGGAACAAAAATTATTAAGAGATTATGCGAGATTAATCGCCGTTGAAGGCGGTCATGTTGTTAAGGGTGATGAAGTATGGATTAATGCTGGTTTAGAGCAACCAGATTTCGTAACTTTAGTCGTTGAAGAATGCTATAAAGCGGGCGCTAAAAAGGTGACTGTCTATTGGCATCATGATCCAGTCAACAAACTAGCATATAAAAATGAAACAGTGGGTAGCTTAGCCAATGTCTCCCCAATGCAAATTGCCAAATTCAAATATTGGGTCAAAAAATTACCAACAGTTATTCACATTATTTCTGATGACCCAGATGCGATGAAAGGTGTTAACCAAAATAAGGTTACTAAATCCATGGCAAAGCGTTATCCAAAGATTAAGAAATATAGAGACGCAATGGATGGAAAATATAAATGGTGTATCGCTGCTGTTCCAGGCAAAGCCTGGGCCAATAAGGTTTTCCCTAAATTAAATGATGAAGACGCTATTGAAGCTTTATGGGCAGCGATTCTTAAAACATCAAGAGTGGATGGCAACGATCCAGTTAAAAACTGGGATGACCATAATGACTTCTTAGTTAACCAAAGAAAGAAATTAGAAGCTTTAGATTTAAGAAAACTTATTTATAAGGCTAATAACGGTACAGACTTCCAAGTCGAACTCATTCCAAATATGAAATGGGGCGGTGGTGTGGAATTTGCACCTAATAAAGGTCAATTCAACCCAAACATTCCAAGTGAAGAAGTATTCACAACTCCAATGAAAGGTAAAGCTGAAGGCACACTAGTGGCTTCTAAGCCTCTATCTTATAACGGTGAATTAATTGAAGACTTCGCGATTGGCTTTAAAGATGGCAAAGTCTCTTCTG
>CACZNF010000226.1 GCA_902782395.1 uncultured Erysipelotrichaceae bacterium
GGCCATTGTCTTCGATATCAATCTTGACGTTATCGCATTTAGCAATGATGTCATTGATGACTTTGCCACCTGTACCGATAACTTCACGGATCTTATCAACATCGATCATGAATGTATCCATCTTTGGAGCGTATTTACCGACATCTGGTCTTGGTTCAGAAATGGCTTTAGCCATAACTTCACGGATTTTGGCTCTAGCATCATTAGCTTGTGCTAAAGCTTCACGTAAGACTTCTTTAGTAACACCTTTAATTTTGATATCCATTTGTAAGGCTGTAATACCTTTTGCGGTACCCGCAACCTTGAAGTCCATATCACCGAAGTGGTCTTCTAAACCTTGAATATCGGTAAGGATTGTATATGGATGTTTGCCATCTAATGGGCCGGATGTAATTAAGCCCATAGCAATGCCGCTGACCATAGCTTTAATTGGGACACCTGCGGCCATTAAGGACATACAGGAAGCACAAATAGAAGCTTGTGAACTACTACCATTACTTTCGACGACTTCTGCGACAGTTCTAATTGTGTATGGGAATTCTTCTTCGCTTGGGATGACATAGCTTAATGCTCTTTCACCTAAAGCACCGTGACCGATTTCTCTACGGCCTGGGGAACCCATTCTGCCAACTTCACCAACAGAATATGGTGGGAAGTTATAATGATGCATCCAGTGTTTAGTTTCTTCTGGAGTTAAGTTATCGATGATTTGTTCATCGCTCTTAGCACCTAAAGTTGTAATAGAAATAACTTGTGTTTGACCACGTGTGAACATGGCGGAACCATGGACTCTTGGTAATAAATCGATTTGTGCATCTAATGGACGAATGTCATCAACTTTACGGCCATCAGGTCTAACTTTTTCTTCAGTAATTAATCTTCTAACTTCGTTAGCGACTAAAATTTCTAAAGTTTCATTGACCATGTGCATAACTTTTTGATGAGTCTTTTCATCAGGATAGCTACGTGAATCATAGTCATCTAAGATTTCATCTTCGATTGCGGCGATAGCGTCTTGTCTTTCGAGTTTATCAAAGATGGAAATGGCTTTCTTTAATCTTTCGTTAGCTCTATCGGTAACGTCTTTTTCGATTTCAGGATCGCACTTATAAAGTTCGATTTCTCTTTTTGGTTTACCGATTTCTTTAATGATTTCTTCTTGCCATTCACATAATCTCTTGATGGCTTCGTGACCAAACATTAAAGCATCTAACATTTCTTCTTCGCTTAATTGATCCGCACCAGCTTCAACCATGTTAATGGCTTCTTTTGTACCGGCGACAGATAAATTTAAGTCACTCTTTTCTTTTTCTTCTACGGTTGGGTTGATGATGAATTTACCATCGACTCTACCAACTTGAACACCAGCGATTGGGCCATCAAATGGAATATCAGAAATTCCTAACGCTAATGATGAACCTAACATGGCGGTCATTTCTGGAGTGCAGTCTTGATCAACGGACATAACTGTGTTGACGATTTGCACTTCGTTTCTAAAACCTTCAGAGAACATTGAACCAGGAATTTTGCCAACTGCGTATTGCTTTTCTTCGTAACCAACTGTTAACGGGAAGAAATCGCCTTCTTTAGGCTCGTCTGAGCAACACGCTGTGGAAAGAACAACTGTTTCATTTAATCTAACAAGTACAGCACCATCGGCTTGCTTAGCGATTTCGCCAGCTTCAACGACGAACTTCTTTCCTTCGAACTCTAATTCGAATACTCTTTTCATTCTTTTACCTCTTTTTTCAATTATATACGGCGATATTATAAACAAATTAAAACTCAATTAAAAGAGTTTTATAAATAAAAAAATCACCTTGCGGCGATTCTTTAGTTCTCTTATCGAATTATTTACGTAATCCGAGTTCGACGATGAGCCTTAAGTAAGCTTCACGATCGGTTCTAATGAGGTAGTCCAATAAACTACGACGTTGTCCGACTAAAATACTAAGAGCACGTTTCCTAGAAGCATCATTGTGATTAGCTTTCATGTGAGCGGTTAAAGCTTTGATTTGTTCTGTGAGAAGAGCGACTTGGACTTGGACT
>CACZNF010000227.1 GCA_902782395.1 uncultured Erysipelotrichaceae bacterium
TTAACTTTGACCACTAATGAATTATGTTCTTGGACACTTAATTGGAAACCATTAGGGGTTGCCACTAAGAAGATATCAAGTCTACCTTCGATAGTAGTCTTATTGTTCTCATCGATGTTATTACCAGCGAAGAAACCATATTTATAAGTTGGTTCTCCTGGTTTAGCAATACCGAGAACAGAGTTTTTTTCAATACCACGATTTGTTATTTTCCAACTAACAGCGGTTTCAGTTTTTTTCACCAATTCAAATGTGTCTTTTTCATTTCCATCAACTAAGAAAGCGATATTATCTGTGGCTCTTGGAAGTTTTAATGCTTCTTCAGTAGTAGGATTCTTATTTTCATCAAAATATTGTCCACATTCTATGCAGTAGTAATATGGTTTCATACCATCAAAGAAATATGATGGAAGATATCCTGCGTTTAATGTTCCATAGTTATGAGTATGACTAGAAGTAGAACTACTAGATGAGCTTGTGCTCGCTTGACTAGAAGTAGAAGCAGATGAACTACTTGTCGAGGAAGAAGATGCCACTGATGTTGATGGCTCAACGCTTTTTGAAGAAGTGCTAGAAACTTGTGATTCAGAACTATTGCTTGTGGCTGGTGTACTTTCGTTACCATTACAGGCTGTAATACCCAGGGCAAGTGTTAGTCCTAAGATGGCAAACAATTGTTTTTTCATAATCCCTCCAAATCATTAATAGATAACATCCACTAGATAAAGGCCAGAAGCTGGTGCTTTATAAGCGATAATCTCTCTATTTTTATTATCTTTTAAGTGTTTACTAATAAACACTATTGGTTCCTTTTTAGTAGCGACGCTCATAGCAGCGCCAATCATATTTCTAATTTGATAACGCATAAAGCCGTTACCAGTGAAAACGATTCTTAATAAATCTTTTTCTCTAATTACTTCTACGTCATATAGTGTACGAACAAAGTTAGCTTCATCTTCTTCTTTAGAAGTGAAATCTTGATAATTATGTGTACCCACAAACTTGTTAAGCGCGTCAATAAATAATGGGACATCTAAAGGCATTGGATAGATATACGCTAAATCGTATAGCATTTTATTTAAAGCGTACGCTAGTTGTTTTAAATCTTTTTCTTTATCACTCACAAAGTGAAAGTATTGCTTTAAAGCATGGACACCTGCGTCAGTTCTACCACTACCTTGGATATTAATAGGAGTGTCATAGACTTTGCTTAAACATTCTTCAATCTTTTCTTGGACGCTGATAAAGCCGACTTGCTTTTGCCAGCCATAATAATTAGTACCTTTATATGAACAGATACCTAATACTTTCATCTTAGAATCCTTTCACTTTGAAGAAGAAATTAACGATATCAACTGGTTCACCAGTTCTATCAAAAACGAATAAAACAATGATACCAGCAAAAATTGCACCGATAAAGAGGAACGCTAATAAGTCTCTCCAAGAGAATCTTAATAGTCTATATCTAGTGCGTTTAGCCTTTGGATCATAGCCTCTAACAATCATCGCGTTAGCGAGTTCTTCACTTCTTTCTAAAGCGGAAACAAATAATGGAATAATTAAAGCGATAACCGCGCCAAAGCGTTTAAAGATACCACCATGGTTAAAATCAACACCACGGCTAGCCTGAGCTTTCATGATTCTTTCTGTTTCATCAAGTAAGGTTGGGATGAATCTTAAAGCGATAGATAAGGTCATGGCAATTTCATGAACTGGGAAATGAATTGGTTTTAATGGAGTCATATACCATTCAAAAGCATAGGTCATGTCCATTGGTTTTGTGGTGCTAGTTAAAATCATGGTCAAAGAAATCATGAGCATTAAACGCATCAATATGTAGCCGGATTGACAGAATGCATCCCAGTGCACTTCTAAAGAACCAAGAGTAAAAGCCACTGGTAATTTGGGGTTATTTGATGGAATGAATATATAAATAGCCATCAGGAAGATGACTAATAGCCAAAGTCCCCCTAGTGACTTGAGTAATTGAATTAAACTCACACGAGAAATGAGCATCAAGATTAATAAAACGAGAATATAAACACCACTTAAGATGAGAGATGTTGACCATTTATTGAATTGGAAGAAAATACCCACCATAAAGAGAATGACGAGGAATATCTTATTCCTAGCATCTAAACGATGGACAAAAGTATCACGGAAGGAATAACGGCCAAAAGTCATAGTGCTCATGCTTTATCCCTCCATCTTTTAATTGCTTCTAATAAATCATCAATCTTGCGGATTTGATTAACATCGATATCCATGCCTTTTTCTTTTAAGGCGATAGCAACTTTAATAACGGTTGGAATATCTAATCTATCGTAACCTTGGATAAAGGAGAATAATTCCGCTGGGGTGCCATCAAAGGCTAACTCTCCTCTTTCAAGAAGCACCACTCTTTGAGCGTATGTATTTACTAAGTCCATATCATGGGTAATCACAATGATGGTTTTACCTTGTTTATGGAAATCACAAATTAATTTC
>CACZNF010000228.1 GCA_902782395.1 uncultured Erysipelotrichaceae bacterium
GTCTTAACTCTATTACGTTTTTCTTGAGCTTCAGATTTACCACCATAGAATTTCATTTCTTGACCATAAGCAGAAACAACAACTTGGTCACCACCACGAGACATAGCGATATCTAAAGCATCATTAGCTAAATCGTTTAACTTAATGACATCTGGGAAGTCATGAGCAATACCAATGGAAAGAGTTAATGGGATTTCACCACGGGTAGATTCACCACGCACCTTATCGATGATGGAGAATTTATCTTCGAGCATTCTTTCAAATGAAGCGTAGTTACATAGCATGGAGTAGCTATCATCTTTAAGTCTTCTAAGAAGAATGCCATAGTCTTTCGCATAACCAAAGATGTCGTTTTTAACTTTAGTAACAACATCGTTAAAGTCATCGTCACCACGGACAACGTCATCATAGTTATCAATAGCTAAAATACCAACGACAGGAGCTTGGTCTTTGGAATAGTTATAAATGGATTCGTAATCAGTAATATCTTTGAAAATCCATAAACCAGCATCATGGAGTAATTTAACAGAATAGGTTCTGGAGTTAATTACAATCTTAGCGGTTTGATCCCCATTAGCGATATCACGGAGTGTCGCTAACTCAGGTTGCCAAGCAATAATATCCATATCCATAATCTCAATATGACGAGATTTGAATAAGTCATTTGTCCAAAGGACAATGTTTTTATCATCAGTGACCGCTAAACCGATCATTGCAAAGTTATAAGCTTCTTGCACGTCACTACCAATAACTTCAGCGGCTCTTAAGTCAGTTTTTTGTCTTAATGTGGAGAGGATTAAAATAACAATCCAGACAAATAAACAGTTCACAACGATGATAATAATCATTGTGAGTGCAATGTATTCTGGAATGACTTGGCTCTTGAATGAGAAGAAGTCATTAAAATAGATAATTGAAAAGACACCGCCTACAACAACTTGAAGAGCGATGATGATAAAAGAGATTATCTTGATAATTCTAATTGTTTTCCCCATAGTGACATTATTATAAATAATATATCGCGAATAATAAATACAAAAAGTAAAACTGAATTGTATTTATTAACCTCAAATTATCACTATGTCCCAAGTTCTTTTTATAAAAGATTGGTGATGTGTTAGTATTATAGACCAGCTTATAAGAAAATTTAAAGATTAAATAAAATTATTTAGAAACGTAAGTCTTTGGCGATATCCCAAACCCTTTGAGCAACGTATTGCGCTCCAGCTTTGGTGAAATGAACTTTATCTCGATTTGGTCTTAGATAAAGTGATTCAAAGTTTTCTGTGGCTTCAAATTCTTCTCTTAAATCGAGTGTTTCAAAACCATACTCTTTAGCGAGTTCTCTTTGCACTGGATTAACATTATCTCTAATTGGTCCGTTTGGAATGTTAAATTCATTACCATCTACGACTGGTGGAGAGACCATCATTCATAATAAACTTAGCGTTAGGAAATTGTTCGATAAATGAATCAAGAAGAATGTGATATTCACTAACGAAAGTTGGTTCCGCTTTCGACCATTCAGTAGCATCATTTGTGCCTAGCATAATAGCGAATATATCAGGGGTAAATTTACAGGCATTCTTATACACGTCCTGCTTAATATAGCGTTGATTAGGGGCTGTTGAACTAAATGAACCACCATAACCAGTGATGGAAATACCGTTCACACCAAAGTTACCAACTTCATAGTTAGCGGTGACGTTTTTACCTAAATATGTTGGGTATGATTCGTTTGGCCACATATGACCAGCAGTTAAGGAATCACCAACACAGGCAATCTTGTATTTCTTCTTCACCGTAATTGGATAGTCGATTGTGAAATCTTGGTATTTGATTTTGATACTTGTTTGATCCGCTTGAAGATTAGTGTTGTCTTCTAATTCGTATTCCACTTCTTTTTCTTCATCACAATCAGAGCATTTCAAAACCACTTTTAAACCTGTGGTATCAAAGTCTTGTCCTTCGATACAAGTATGCCAGCCATCATAGGCCACTAATTCGTAGGTATGTTGATGTCTATTACAGCCAGTGGAAAGTAAAGCTAAAATAGAAACGCTTAACAAAGTTAACTTTTTCATAACTATGCCACCTTAGAGAAGTGATATGTTGTCTTAGAAGTGAATGGCGTATTTGCCTTGATAATGGTTGTGCCATATTCTAAGAAATTAGCGTGGTTAATAGCGTCTGGGAATTGTTGTGTTTCTAAGCAGATTTTGCCGTTATTTTCCTTATAAAGTTGGAGACCCGCTCTATCGCTATAAACATCAACTTTAACACCTAAAGATGTACCAATCATTGTCGCAGCTTTTCTGAACTCATTTTTGTTGCCTTTGATAACATAGTTATCATCATAACTCTTTGATTTATCAAAAGTCTTCTCTTCACGATAGTCAAATTGTGTGCCTTCAACAGGGGAAATATCACCTGTTGGAAGTTGGTTATTTAATGGGGTGTAGCTATCAGCGTTGACCCATAATTTAATATTGTCATAAGAGGTATTGCCGTTTAATGTCATAAATAAGTGATTGGTTGGATTACAATCAGCGGAATGGAACTTGTATTCAATGGTTGTAGCAGTTTGTTCCACGAATGTCCAATCGTTTGTGGCAAATGGTCCTTGCCATGAATTCATGCCTTTACCGTTACCACCATGTAAATGATTGCCGTTGTTATTTTTAGTTAATTGATAATCTGTTCCATTTAATGTGAACTTACCAGCGGCGATACGGTTAGCGCATCTACCTACGGTAAAACCGTTCTCGGCGATCTTTTTACCCGCAAAAGTGATGCTTTCAATCTTAGCGCCAGTCTTATTGAATTTAACAACTAAACCAGAAGAATTAGATAACTCATCTTGAACAAAACTTGGAGCAGCACTTGTTGTTTCTTCTCCACTAGAAGTGATTTCAGAACTTTCGATTGGTGCACTACTTGTTTCTTCTTGATTAGAAGGATGGTTACACGCCGCCACAGAGAGCGCAAAAGAAGCGAGCGCAAAAACGGCTAATAATTTCTTCATATTTAAACACCTCGATTATTATTCTTTCATTAATTAAAAGCGTATGCAAGTAGGAGCATACGCGTTACTGTTTATTCTTAAATTTTAATTATTCTTTGATGAGTTCCTTTAACTTATGATGGAGTTCAGGATACTTATTATCACTAAGTGGTAACATCTTGCCGTCTTTATTTAAGAAACAATGATCACTATCACCTTCTAGAACAACTGTATCTTTGACTTTCATCACATAGTGCATAGTTAAGACGATGCCGTTATAGGCTTTAACACTGACATCAATGTCAATAACATCACCAACAGTAGTTGGTCTTTTAAAGCGGATATT
>CACZNF010000229.1 GCA_902782395.1 uncultured Erysipelotrichaceae bacterium
CCCATAGTTCCACCATACGAGCGTCTACGTGATAAATCTTCACACCAAAGCCACAGTTCTTTGGACCTTGATAATAACTAAAGTGTGAATCGTAATAGTTATTCCCGGCATCTGGATTGAATAATTCAATCATTAAATATTCATCAAATGGGGTGCCATTCCATTCACTATTTCTTAATAAAATACATTCGCCAGTAGTTCCTGAATCACCTATAGTGATTGTTTCACTGCCTTTTTCTTGTAATTTAGCTTGATCAACATAATATGGTTTCACCCAACCTGCGGAGAACTTAGAGAAAGCATTCCAGTCAAAAGTATTGGATGATTGCATATCATAACTGCCGACACAGTCAATACCAGCATAGCTGTAATCATAATAGTCAGGTAAACCTAACATGTGACCGTGTTCATGAATAATAATACGAGTATTACTGCCATCTTCTGGGACACCACCATAAGAACCGGTATCTCTTAAGAATTCAATGGAGAACCATGAATAAGCAGAAGCTTTTTTACCAGTGATATTTTTGGTGTCGCTCGCGGAAGATCTAAAGCCCCATAAACCTGAACCCCAATCTCCGTAATCAGCAGCGTAAATAATATATAAATTATCGATATAGTTATCGTGATTTGTATCGTAATCAGTTAAATCAAAGTCGCTGTATGTCTTTTTAAACCAATACAAAGCATTAGGAACAATCTTTGAGGAAATAATATCGTTATTGTTATCGTTAACTTGCTCTGTGGTATAAGGTGCTTTGTACCAACCTTCAGAAACATGGCCTGTATAATGAAGCTTATCAAAGCTGGCTTGTTTATAATAGCCAGAGAAACTTCTCCAACCACAGTCATCATTATCGCCAAAGAAAGACATTTCAATATAGTCTCTCATTTGTTTCATTTGTTCTGGAGTATAAGTATCCTCTTCATCTTTAAAGTAGATAGGAATAACTAATACTTTTTGTTCACCTTTGTTTTGGACGTATTGTTTTGGATCAACAACATCCCAAGTGACATTATCATTTGCAATTTTAAATGCGGAATTATCATCGATATCACTTGTAACAGTTAATTGACAAATAGCTTCCACACTTGGATTGGTAACAGAGGCCGCGACATCTTCATTTAAAGAAGTCCATGTTAATTTACTAGAAGCTTCTCTTGGTTCAACTTCTGCAGTGATTTGTGCAGTTTTACCCATCTTTACTGTTAATTGTTCTTGATCGACATTGATTTCACGAGCGTTAGCAAAAACAACATTAACTGTGCATTCTGCGCTTATTTCTGGATTTTCTAATGATTTAACAATTATTTGTGTGGTTCCTCTTCTATTAGGAGAAACTTTACCATCAGAAGAAGGAATAGCCACTTCATCATCTAAAGTTTCAAATGTTACCGCTTGGTTTGTCGCGTTCTCTGGTAAGACTTTATATTCCAAATAGATTTCTTCATCCAAGTGTAAATCAACTTCTTTCGCGGTAAATTCAATAGACTCCACCGCAACATAAGGAATAGAAGAATCAGGCTCACTAGAAATCTCTGACGAACTTGATTGTCCTTGTTTAGCACAACCAGTGAACATCATTGTGAGAGCTAAGAATGTTAGAACTGAACTACTTTTTTTCATAATGTTTTATTATTCTCGCACAATATTTAAAAAAAGTTAAATATATTTGACAAGTTCGTATGCGAACTATATCATTTTTATTGTTGCTATGATACCAAAAGAAAAAGAAAAAAGTTTAATGTATCTCATCCGTCATTTACAGAAGTTAATTGACGCTGATTTTGATAAAAGACTCGCCGAATATGGTTTAACTTGCCAGCAAGGAAGAATTTTATTCTTCGTCGCTAGATGTCATAAAGAAGTCCATCAAAATGATATTGAGAATGAATTCCATCTCAGTAAGTCCACAGTCAGTGGAATTGTTAGAAGAATGGAGAAGAAAAAACTCATCACAATAAAAAAACAACATCCATATGCGATAATTGAACCTGGAATAGAAGGTAAAAACGTTATCTCGCATCTAGCGGTTCATCGACAAGAAGCAATTGATAAACTATTACAAAATATCGATAAAGAAAAACAAGAAGAGTTATTAACAACTCTCAATCAACTAATAAAAAACATGGAAGGAGGAGATAGCAATGTTTAGAAAAATAAAACTTATTCTAAAAAGCTTAAGACAATATAAAGCCGCAGCGCTTATCACTCCTTTATTCATGATTGTTGAAGCCGCATTAGAGTGTGCTTTGCCATTTGTCATGTCGATGTTTATCGACACTATCGCTAAAGTCAAAACACCAGAAGATATCATGGCTATCTTCCCATATGAAAACCCCCACTTCGGTTTTTCAATGAATGTTAGCTTATTCTGGCTAAGTATCACTTTAGTGGG
>CACZNF010000230.1 GCA_902782395.1 uncultured Erysipelotrichaceae bacterium
TACCAAAGCTCCTTTTCAATGAATGTAATCATTGATGTTTGTCGATAAAGGACAATAGTGACTATCAAAAGAGTGACAATACTAACCACTCCAACGATAGCGATGATGGATAAAATCCATTTAAATAATTTATCACTCATATTACATAAACCTGATTTCGTTTGCGTCTCCGCTACTTTGTTGATCAAAGACAATTGTTAAAGGAATAACAATCGCTAAAACTAATACAATGGCCAAGATAAGTAGTGCCCAACCAGCAATGATTTTGTTGGTATTTAAGCTACCGTCTTGGTTCTTTTGATAACCTTTAACTAAATTACCAACACCTAAACCTATGGCCACAACAAAGCCGATAAACATTAATGCTGGGAAAGCATAGGTGATAAAAGCGGAAGTTAAACTCTGTTCACCAAGACCGGCGAAAAGGATGACTCCCACGATAGTGCCGACAATCGCGGCAATAGTGAGTACCCAACCACCAATAAGCATTGGCTTTTGTTGACGCTTACCGCCATTAATTACTAACATAACGCCTGCAGTAATAAGTGCAGCGCCGATTAATATACAAACAATAATTTCCATAGTTTTTAAATCCTCTATTAATTAGACGCTAATAACTACATCAAACTGATAGGTAAACCAAAAATTGATATCAAAACAACTGGAGCGACGATAACTGTAAAAATGAATCCTATAAAAGAAAAGCCTAGTACCACGGTGCCACTCTTGTGTTCTTTAAAACCGGCAATAATTAAACGAATTGAATAAACGAACCATACTATCGTGAGAGAGATAACTATAGCCAAAACAAGCGGAGACGCTAAGATGTAGACAAATAAAAGTCCAGTAAAGAATCCTGCTATGAGAATTCCAATTATTGTGGTGCATATTAAAGCAACGCCCCACGCAAACATTATTCTATTTTTAAACTTATCACCAAGTGACATTAAAACAATCGCGCCTGGTAAAAGAACGAAGAATAAGAGAAATAGGATTAAATAAATTTCAGACCTCATCACAAAATATTATAGATTGGTTCTGAAAATAAACAACTCTTGAAGGCGGTTTAGAAATGTAATCAAAATAATATTTGATTCCCATATACATACACATACTTGAAGTTTGTCACAAATTATTTTTACCGTTTTTGTTAATTATTTATAAATAATTGTGATACAATGATTTCGATTTGGGCGTTTTTGGGTTAAACGCTTAGAAAGAGGAGTAAACATATGCCAAATATTGATTTAGGTAAATATGGAATCAAAAATGTAAAAGAAGTGGTTTATAACCCTTCTTATGAACTTCTTTTCGAAGAAGAAACAAAAGCTAGCTTAGAAGGCTACGAAAAAGGTAAAGTCACTGAACTTAACGCTGTTAATGTTATGACTGGTATCTACACAAATACATTGTCGTCGACAAAAACAGTGAAAACACAGTTTGGTGGACATCAGAAGGTTACAAGAATGATAACCACCCAATGAGTGAAGACGTTTGGGCTAAAGTCAAAGCTCTTGCTCAAAAGGAATTATCTGAAAAGAGATTGTTCGTTGTTGATGCCTATTGTGGCGCTAACAAGGATACAAGAATGGCGGTCCGCTTCATTATGGAAGTGGCCTGGCAAGCACATTTCGTTAGAAATATGTTCATTAAGCCAACAGAAGAAGAATTAAAGAACTTCGAACCAGACTTCGTTGTTTATACTGCTTCTAAAGCCAAAGTTGAAAACTACAAAGAATTAGGACTTAACTCTGAAACATGTGTTGCGTTCAACATCACAAGCAAAGAACAAGTCATTTTAAATACATGGTACGGTGGTGAAATGAAGAAAGGTATGTTCTCCATGATGAACTACTACTTACCACTTAAGGGCATTGCCTCAATGCACTGCTCCGCGAACACCGATATGAATGGTGAAAATACCGCCATCTTCTTCGGTTTATCCGGTACAGGTAAAACCACATTATCAACCGATCCAAAGAGATTATTAATCGGTGATGATGAACACGGTTGGGATGACAATGGTGTCTTCAACCTCGAAGGTGGTTGCTACGCTAAAGTCATTAACTTAGATAAAGAAAGTGAACCAGATATTTATAGAGCTATCCGTAGAGATGCTTTATTAGAAAACGTTACTGTTGACGCTAACGGCAAAATTGACTTTGCTGATAAGAGCGTTACAGAAAATACACGTGTTAGCTATCCAATCAATCACATTGAAAAGATTGTTAAACCAATTTCTCATGGCCCACACGCTAAGAACGTTATCTTCTTAAGTGCTGATGCCTTCGGTGTCTTACCACCAGTTAGCATCCTCACTCCAGAACAAACACAATACTACTTCTTAAGTGGTTTCACAGCGAAACTCGCTGGTACCGAAAGAGGTATTACTGAACCAACACCAACATTCTCCGCTTGCTTCGGTCAAGCTTTCTTGGAATTACATCCAACAAAATACGCCGAAGAATTAGTCAAGAAGATGAAAGTCAGTGGTGCTAAAGCTTACTTAGTCAACACTGGTTGGAATGGTACAGGCAAACGTATTTCCATCAAAGATACCCGTGGTATCATCGATGCTATCTTAGATGGTTCTATCAATAAAGCTCCAACAAAGAAAATTCCTGTCTTTGATTTTGAAGTCCCAACTGAATTACCAGGTGTCGATCCAAAGATCTTAGACCCAAGAGATACATATGCTAACCCAGCAGCTAAATAGGATTGTTTATGGGTGTCAAAATTGTTGAAACTGGCCTAAGAGATGGCCACCAATCATTATTTGCCACAAGAATGAACACCGAAGAAGTTCTTTGTGCGCTCAAGGAACTTGACCAAGTTGGTTACCACGCCATTGAAGTATGGGGTGGTGCCACATTTGATGCTTGTTTAAGATTCTTAAATGAAGACCCATGGGAAAGACTTAGATTAGCTAAGAAAGTTTGTAAGAAAACCAAATTACAAATGTTATTCCGTGGTCAAAATATCCTCGGCTACCGTCACTATGCTGACGACGTCGTTGAGAAGTTCGTTGAAAAATCCATCAAGAACGGTATCGATATTATCCGTATTTTTGATGCTTTAAACGATATCCGTAACTTAGAATGTGCAGTCAAAGCCACTAAGAAATATGGTGGTGAATGCCAAATCGCTTTAAGTTATACAACTTCTCCAGTCCATACTGTTGAATACTATGTTAACTTAG
>CACZNF010000231.1 GCA_902782395.1 uncultured Erysipelotrichaceae bacterium
ATCAGCGGTGGCTGGGTTTTCACCGATGGATCTTAATGATAAACCGATATTTGTTTTCTTAATAACAATAGTGGCGATAACCGCTAAGATGATGGCCAAATAAACTAAGAAGCCATGGCCAAGGAATATTTCACCAAACCAACCAGTACTGTTAACCAAGGAATCAGGGAATAGTTTGTAGAAATACACGCTAGCGTATGTGAAGCCAGCGCCTCTTGGAACTCTAGCAAGGATAAAAGCGTTTAAACCAACGCCAAATGTGGTTAATGTTAAGCCCACAACGTTTTGATTACATCTTAATGTAACGGTTAAGAATGAGAAGAATAAACCGCCTAATGCACCAAAGATGATAGTCATAATAAGCGGGAATAAAACACATAAGAACGGATTAATTAAATCCACATCGTTAGCGATTGTTAAAAGATATAATCTTTCGCCAAGAACTGCACCAATACCACCTAAACACATGATACCTGGAGTACCCATATTTAAGTGACCACTCTTTTCGGTAATAATTTCACCAGTGGAACCGAATAAGAAGATTGTCGAGAATCTAATCGCGTTTCTAATAAATGCAACAAACATAACTATTCCTCCTTATTCTCAGGCTCTTGTTTAGGAGAGTCTTTTTTCTTAAATAACTTTTTGAAGAAATTACCAATCGCGGTAAATATCTTCTTGAAGAACCTTCCAATAGGTCCAAATATCTTGGCGAAGAAATCGCGTATTTTATTAAAGAATGCTTGTGCTTCCGCGGAGAAATTCATCTTATATGTTAAGAAGAATTCGCTAGCGATAAACACGAAGAAGAAAACACCAATTAAAACTTTGGAATAAGCTGTACCGAATCTAAAGATATCGCCAGCATAACTGCCGCCTAGGGTGACAAACGCTACTAAGAACGCAGTGAAAATCATTTCAAATGGATTGAAGTGACCTAACCAGGCAACAAGGATACCAGTAAAGCCACGTCCACCCACTAAATCAGCGTTTAATGTATGAGATGTACCATTAACTAATAAGAAGCCAACTAAGCCACATACAGCACCTGATAAGATGAGTGTTCTAATAATTGTCTTTTTAACATTAATACCAACATATCTCGCGGTATTTTGTGATTCACCAACAACAGTTAATTCATAGCCGTGTTTTGAGAATTTTAAATAGACAAAGATCAAAACAGTAATAACGGCAACGGTAATGATGTTGATTAAATAATCTTGACCAAATAACTTTGGTAACCAACCATCATGCGTATTTGGATTAATAACACCTAAAACAGCACTGCCATTTGGCACCCACACAAAGACGAAATAAGCTACTAAACCAGTGGCTAAATAGTTCATCATTAATGTGAAAAGAGTCTCATTGGTATTGAAAAACGCTTTAAATATCTGCTAAACATGTGAATATTAATAAAACATTAGGCATTGATCCAGCAAAGAATTTCATACAAATCGTTGCACCTAGTGCCCCAATTAACACTTGTCCTTCAGCACCAATGTTCCAGAATCTCATCTTGAAAGCGGGGGTTAAAGCAAGGGCAATTAATAGCAATATCGCGGTATCTTGGAATAATCTTAATATTTGAAGTTTGTTGCTAAATGTACCTTTACCTAAATACAAGAAAAATGAACCAAAACTACCTGGCGCCATAGCGTTAGTAATTAAAGCGCATATTAATAAAGCAACAACAACGGAGATCAATTTACTGAACCAATAGTGTCTAGCTTTTGGATCAGGAAGTCTGGTGATATGGACAAAAGGATCTCTTTTTACGTTATTCTTCTTCGTCTTCTGCATTAACATCGTAGAGAACCTCCTGTTTTTCAATTGATTTGGTCATTAATAGACCGATTTCTTCTTTTGTGGTTTTTCTCGCATCAACAATGCCTGCGACTTTACCACCAGAAAGACTACTGCCGTGCCCCTCTCTTTTTGAGCATTTAATAAATCGTAAATAGTGTAGGAGGACTTAATATCTAAGCCTCTCACCGGATAAGCCACCATTAAGACTTTAGGGGAAGAAGAGATTTCTCTACCCACTAATAGTTTTTGAATATTACCACCAGAAAGGTTTCTCACTGGTGTTTTTAAGTTAGGAGTGACAACTTCTAATTCATCAACGATTTCTTCAGCTAAATATTTTGGTTTCTTTCTATTAACGAAAATAGAATGACCTTTTCTAAAGCTTCTTAGCATCATGTTGTCGATGATATCCATATTGCCAACTAAACCCATGCCTAATCTATCTTCTGGAACGAATGATAATTTAATACCAAGGTTTCTAATTTCGATTGGTTTTTTATTTCTTAAATCAATGATTTCATCTTCATAGAACATGATCTTTTCATTTTCGACCATCTCTTTGATTTTCTTTGTGCTGACTTTTCTTAAATCTAATGTTTCTTTACTGTCTGCATCATATAAAGCGCCTTTCGCGGCTAACTCTCTAATTTGTTTCACATTGTG
>CACZNF010000232.1 GCA_902782395.1 uncultured Erysipelotrichaceae bacterium
AAGATAAAAGAAAGAAGCATTTATCTAGACACCCAAGTATCGCCGCGGAAAACGCTTATAAAGATTTCTTTATCGACGAAAAGATTCAAAGAATCATTAAAGCCCATATGTGGCCAGTGAACTTTAGAACCTTCCCTAATACAAAAGAAGCGAGAATTGTCACTCTCGCGGATAAGACCATCGCCTTTAAAGAAGCGATGTGCAGTAAAAAATATAAGGCCAAGAGAATGACCTTATATTATCAATCTATTCAACAACTATTCTTATAAAAAGAATAAAGAGAAACAAATTATAAATTGAGCGAGATAATAGAACACCGAACTTAAGATTAATTCAATGGTTTGAGGATTCTTACCAAAATAAGTTCGACTCAATATTCCATCTGATATCGCAAATAAGACACCTCCCACAAAGAAGACAATCAGGAAGGTGTTTTTAAATTCATAAAGAATACATAAAGATAATCCAGAGGCACTTAATAAACCTAAGACGATTAAATAGGTCATAGCGATGAATCTGAACTTGCCTAAACTAAGTTTAAGCATCTTTTCAAACAAGAAAACAGAAGCACCAAATAGTAGTGCACATAGTATTGGAATTAAGATAACTAAGAAATGTCCATTGACATAATAGTTAACAAATAAACCAACGACATAAACGATATGACCTAAGGCAAAAAATACAAAGCCTAATAAAGTTAATAATTTTTCTTTTGATTTAATAACTCTTTTTAAACCTAAAGCGACGTCTCCTAATAAGCCTAATGCCGCACCAACGATGATATAGATACCAACATCAGGGAATTCTTTATAAAAGAATAGATATACCGCTAAAGCGACGAATAATAAGGAAGCGATAATCTTTAGCATGATAGTCTTTGTGGAATAATGAGTAACTTTTCCATAGATAAAGAAACTCATTGCCACAAGTCCTAATGCCATCAAAATAATACTAACTACCATAATTACTTTAAGAAGCTCCTAAATAGTTTCTTTTTCTTTTTCGTATATGGATGTTCTCTTAANGGATGGGTGAATTCTCTAAATCCCCATATTCCATGATATGCACCCATACCTGAATGACCAGTTCCATTAAATGGAACACCCTTAACCATAAGATGAACACATACTTCGTTAACGCATCCTCCGCCATATTGTTGAGTTTGCATAACTCTTTTTGCCCATTTTTTATCTTTGGTGAATAAATATAAGGCTAAACCATGTTCTCTTTGAGCGACGACATCTAATAATCTATCAACCTCATTATCTTTATATGGAACGATTGGTAAAAGTGGTCCAAATATTTCATGATTAACAATTGGTTCATCAATGTTTACTGGATAAATAATTGTGGGATTATATTGATTAGTTTCAGGATTTCCTTGTCCACCAAAAACGATTCTTGAACGATATTCTTCCGCTTCGTTAGCGATATTTTCATACGCTCTTTTAGAAATTAATTTAGGATATTCGGGGTTTTCGTAGGCAGATTTACCAATTTGACGTTCAAATGCTCTCTTTAATTCTTCAATAAATTTAGGAGCAATTTCTTCGGCGACCGCAACTTGGTTGATGTTGATACAGACTTGTCCAGCATTACATAGTTTAAAGAAAGCGATCTTTCTTGCGGCGTCTTTAATGTCTGCATCTTTTCTAATAATGCACCAGTTACCATTTTCTCCGCCTAATTCTAAAGCTACAGGAACTAAGTTCTTGCTCGCCATTTCCATGACGTGTTTACCAACGTTAGGGGAACCAGTATAGAAAATCTTATTAACTTTCTCTTCTAAACAGAAATCAGCGACATCATGTCCTCCATCAATGACATTGACATATTCTTGAGGATAGATGTTCTCAATGATCTTTTTCATAACCTTTGTGCATTCCGCGGATTTACTACTGCAAAGGATAATAATATTGGCAAATTAAATGGAGAAATAATCAAAGAAACACCATAGGGCATATGATAGACCTTTGTGGTTCTACTAGGAAAACATGCTAGTCCAGAGAAGTGAGATTCTGGCTTAGCCCATTTCTTAACGCCCTTTATATATTCATTAATTTCTAATATGACACTTCCAATGTCACAGAAATATGCTTCGGCATCGCTTCTATTTAAATCAACCTTTAAAGCATCAACGATATCTTGTTCATAATCGATTAATGCTTGTTTGAGTTTCTTTAATTGAGTAATGCGAAATTTTACATCTAATGTTTCACCAGATAAAAAATAATCTTTTTGAGATAAAACAATTTGATGAATTTCATCTTTTGTATAGCCCATAAGTGCTTCCCCAATATCTATTTAAATCTATAAATATTATATATATACGCGCACAGTATAATAAATTTTAAAAATTTTTCAAAAAAGTTATTTTATGTATAAAATAAAAAAGAAAATTTATGAAAAAATAAAAAAATTTTAAAAAAATACTTGCACTATTTTTCAAAAGAGCGCATACTATACTAACCCAAACGGGAAACCGCTTGGTAAGAAATGAATACTGATAGGTATTCACTTCTTAAGACTAGATCAGTCAATCAACGCGAAAAAAGAAGTTGAAACAGCGTCATCTAGAATCAAATACTTCTAGACTAATGATTGCACTAGCAAAGAGAATCATTACTCGTTAATGATTCAGGGTCGTCCCTCCCTGTTCCAGTGGTCGCTGAGTTAGAATTTGACAGCGTAATACCACCGCCCGACAAGATCGAAGAGGGAACAAGAACAAAGATTCCTGAAGCTAATAACTTAAAGGAAGAGCCAAGTCACGTTACATTCAACTTAACGCGTGAACTAAGCGAAGCTAAACACTCCGCGAACAACGGCCTAAAAAAATTCAGCCCTCATCAGACAGTCAGCCACTTGCACAACGTTGATAGTGAGGTCTCTAGAATCAAATCTTCTAGTTAATGACTGCTTAAGGACTTGTCCATTATTCAGTAATGGCTAAACGGCACCCTCCCTACTTGTAGTGGTCGCTGAGTTAGAGCTTAACAGCGTAATCCCACCGCCGGACATGATCGAAGAGGTAGAACAATTCTTAACTCCAATCCAGTTAAGACAATCCTAATCCACATTCCTCAACCTAATGTGTGGACCTACATGATGGAACTGCATCGGTATCCTTCATGAAGTAACAGATTAATGAGCTTAAGACCAGATAAGGCAACTGACTCCCTTAAATTGATGAGAGAGTGCCATGGAATTAAAAAA
>CACZNF010000233.1 GCA_902782395.1 uncultured Erysipelotrichaceae bacterium
AGCGATATCAAACATCAACTGATACACAAACCAAATACCAAATCCAATTAATGCATAAACAACATAGTAGATAAGTTGATAGACAATATGCATGGTCATTGTGCGGCCATTAATAGTGAATGTAATAACTAGGTTATTGAAGATGTTCTCCGCCCATTTGCCTAACTTCTCCGCAATAAATGTGGAGTTAATAAAGAAATAGTCAGTGCCACTGATAGTGCCCACTTTGGTAACCACACCTTCTAAACCAGTGAAGATGGTATTTAATGTGAGAACAATCATAAAGTAAATAAAGAACCAAATTGAAGAGAAACCAAACTGCTTAAGTTTTGGTCGATCAAACTCATACAAGGCCACACCTAATAAAGGCATCATATAAGCGCAGCAGTGATTAATCCAGAAGTACCAAACTTTAGGATTGAACACTAACATTGTTTCACGATAGTTAGGCATAAGCATCGCCAATACCGCACCAAAGACGTTAATAAAATAAGTGAAATAGAATAAACGTTTAGCCCTAAAGATATAGCAAATAGGGATTAATATCATCGCTAAGTTACACAAGTGTAACGGCCAATCCCAAGGTTTTAAAATGACATCATATTTATGACCCACTAAGTAGGAAATTAATGTGCCTAAAGAGATGAACACTAATGAGTAATGGATCTTATCTTGATGAGCGCCTCTTAAGCAGAAATAAACGCTTAATGGAATGACAATGCATGAGGTATATAAGAAAACACGGTGAATAACATTAAAATCAATAACGGTTCTACCAAGTCTACCCATGCCAAAGAAGAAATGTGGCATGAAGCATGGCATGGTGAAGAAATTAATTAAAACTGCAAACACTGCGACTTCAGCGTAAGAGTGTTTAGATATCTTGAGTTTATAGTCTTTAGCGAGATAATAAACCGCTAAGGCTAATAAGCCACCTACTTCAATAGGAAGCATAATGGTTAATAAACTTGTGTGGTTATCTCCTTGCATCATCATAATCATTGGATGTAAGGAAATTGCGGAAACAAATAAGATTGGTAAGGCAATATACTTCACATAGAACGAAGCGGTTTTAAAGTATGACCATGGTCTAAGAAGAACCATTAACATTGCGGTTACTTCAAACCACATGCATAAATTACCAATGGTGTTTAAGAAGCCATTCATTGGGCCACCAAAGAAACCATAGATTGGGAAATTATCACTATTAAATTGCACATCGTTATAAGACATGAATCTAACAATGAAAACCGCAATCAAAACAAAGACCATTATTCTTTCAACAATGAGCTTTTGTAGTTTTGGAAATTTATAGTGGACCGCGTATATAATTGTAACAAGTTTATTTTTTTATGCAAATTCCATAAAAAAATCCCTGCAATAATCGAAGAAAATTGCAAGGGATTAATTTTAGTAAAATTACTTATTGCCCGCCATTAAGCCTTGGATGTACTCGACTTCAACCGCGGCATCAAGTCTTGGGAATAATTGATCTTTCTTTTCAACTTTTAAGCCACCGACAACACCGTATTTATAGATATTGTCATAGTTAAGTAAATCACCAGCGACACCTAATTGATCGAATAATTTATCAGAGGCAGTCACTAAGACTGGCTTTAATAACATACCAGCGACATATAAAGAGTTAGCTAAATGCACCATGACTGATTCAAGGTTAGCTTTCTTTTCTGGATCTTTGGCTAAAGCCCAAGGTTCAGTTTCATCGATATATTTATTCGCTCTATTCACTAATTCGTTAACTTGTGCGATAGCGTCAGTGATCTTTAAGTCATCCATCAATCTTTCATAAGATTCAATAGTTAACTTTGTTAAATCTTCTAAGTTACCATCAACATCATTGATGCGACCTTTATATTCAGGAATCACACCATCGAAGTATTTGTTAATCATAGAAACTGTTCTATTTAATAAGTTACCTAACGCATTAGCGAGGTCTTGGTTAATTCTTTCAACGAATAATTCAGGAGCAAAGCTACCATCACTACCAAAGTTGATTTCTCTAGTTAAGTAATATCTAACAGCGTCAACACCATATCTTTCCACGAGTGGATATGGGTCAACAACATTGCCCTTAGATTTACTCATCTTAGAATCTCTCATCATCAATAAACCATGAACGAATTCTCTGTCTGGTTTTCTTAAGCCTAATGATTCTAAGAACATTGGCCAATAGATCGCGT
>CACZNF010000234.1 GCA_902782395.1 uncultured Erysipelotrichaceae bacterium
TATTATCAATTATGAATTTAGCAAAATAAATTTGCGCATTCCTTAAACCAGATATAGAGTTTTCGATAACCTTCACCTTTCTAGCGACAAGATACGGAACACATTTTTCAACTGAACGTATAAATGTTTCTATATTTAAAGATGCAATATAGACTCCATACGCTGGTTCAACTTTCTCTGTAGAATATTCTTTCGGATATTCTAAATCATCATTATGAAAATCATCAATGAAATCTTCAAGAAGCATATCTCTTGTGTTCTCTATCATCTGTCTAAAATTATCAAAGCCGGCCGCTCTGTTAATTCAGCGTGACCGGCCATATTTCATTTTTATAATTGTTCTTAATCGACTTCAAAATCGAAGAAATCATCGGGAATCTCAGATGCAGTCTCATCCTGTTTCTCTTCTTCATCTTCATCGTTGCTTTCTTCTGGTGTTTCAAGATCGTCTCCCAAATCATCAACGTCGAAGTTCTCGATATCCTCATCATTAGTTTCTCCTCTTCCAGAACAATTCATTTACGACTTAGGTAATGAAGTCACTCACGAAGCAGGTAAAGAAATCTCTACAGGTGCTGTTTTATACGGTAACTTCAACTCTGGTTCTGACATGACCAAATATTGCTTATGCTTAGGCCCATACATGTTAGAAGACTGGGATAAAACACAACAAATCATCTTCAAAAAGAACACCGATTGGTTTGAAACTGGTCGTTATAACATCGAAGGTGTTAAATTAGTCGTCATCAAGGCCGCGACAAGTGACCCAGATGCTATCTATAAAGAATTTAACGCTGGTAAACTCGATAGCTGTGGTATTCCAACCAAACACATTTCTGAAGAAATGGGTAAACCAGGTGTCAAACAAACTAAAGGTGACTCCACATTTAAATTAAATGTCAACTCTTGTACACAAGAGACATGGAATAAGTTATTTGGCCCTAACGGCACAATTAACAAGAACTCCAACTGGGAAGTCAAACCTTGGATGAGTAATGATAACTTCTTAAGTGGCTTATTCTATTCTATAGGTGTCCAACCTTCCATCAACTATTTCTCTGATGCTTATTTAAGCGATCCAGAAAATGGTAAATCCTATAACTCATCAGAAGCTCATAAACAAGCTGTTGCCGATTATCAAACAAAAGATAAAGATGGTAACGATACCTTCGGTTATGACTATGATAAGGCCGTCTTATCCTTTAAAGCCGCTGTTAGAGAATTAGCTGCTCAAGGTAAGATTGAAAAAGGTACAAAAGAAAATCCAACCAAGATTCAAATCCACATCAGATGGATGTATCAAACAGACATTAAAGAATATGGTGATGAAATTGGTGGTTACTTCGAAAGTGCATTTAACAATGAAGCCGTCAGTGGTGGCACTGTTAAACTCGAAGTCAAACAAGAAGCCGTTACAGTTTGGGATCAAGTCTATAACGAATACTTAATGAAAGGTCAATTCGACTTAGGCTTTGGTGCTATTTCTGGTAACACATATAACCCATTGAACTTCTTAGAAGTTCTTAAGAGCGATAACTCTTCAGGCTTCACTCTTAACTGGGGTACTGATACTTCTGAAGTTACAGAAGGCAAACCAGTTGAATACGATCACAAATTATGGTCCTTCGACGCCCTTTGGGAAGCCGCTGACCATGGTTCAGTCGTCGAAAATGGTAAGAGAGTTAAATCCGTCAAAGAATGTTATGTTGCTGGATTACCACTCAACCCAAGCACTGGCAAAGCCACAAATAACTTATATGAAGGATTCAAAGTTAATATTCCTGTCGAATTTATCAATGTTCCAGGCGTGGATTTAGAAGTGGCTAAAGTCCAACTCTACATCGTCGGTAGTAGAAACATTAACTTAACATTCACAAAGAATGGTAACGTCTATACTGCGACAGTTGATGCCACTTTAGCAGAAGAAATCAACGAAGAAATTAGAGTTGTTAATAAATTAACAGACACTGATCCAAAACCAGTTGAGCACCCATTCTTATTCCAAAACTACGGTGTGTACTTCACATTCGAAGTTTATTACAACTTATCCATCAATGGTGGCACTCCATCACAATCCTATGTGACAGTCGCCAAGAACAGAGACGCTCAAACAGCGAGTTTAAAGGGTTTTAGCCTCTTAGGAGGTAAATAATATGAAGAGTAAGTTATTCCTCTCCTCAACTATCCTTTTAGCCCTTGTTTTAGTCGGTTGTAATTATAAAAAACCAA
>CACZNF010000235.1 GCA_902782395.1 uncultured Erysipelotrichaceae bacterium
TTAAGCGAAAACCTTACCAAGATCAGTGATGATGTTGATTGGTTAGAAGTGAAATATGAAGACGCTAACAAGATTGAAGATGTCGAAAGAAGAGCCTTCTTTATTAAAGACACATTATTACCATCGATGGCGAAACTTAGAAAAGCTGTTGATGAATGTGAGTCATTGATGCCAAAACATTATTGGCCAATGCCAACATACGAAGAATTATTATTCTCTGAACATTAATAACGAAAGGAAAAACCTAACTTATGATTAAAAGATATTCTCATAAAGAATTTGAACAAATCTTCTCTGATGAAAATCGATTCAATAACTATCTCATTATCGAAGAAGCCGTTGAACAAATCTTCTCTGATGAAAATCGATTCAATAACTATCTCATTATCGAAGAAGCCGTTATTGAAGCTTACTTTAAGTTAGGTTTAATTCCTGAAAAAGATTATGAGGCTATTGTTAAAAAAGCCCATGTTGATTTAGCCTCTATTGAAGAAATTGAAGCCATTACTAAACATGATGTGATTGCTTTTACTAGATCAATCTCTCTTCAACTTGGAGAAGAAAAGAAATGGTTCCATTATTCATTAACATCCACTGATGTGGTTGATAGTGCCCAGTCTTTAACATTAAAAGCCGCAAATAGCCTTCTTTTAGAAGATTTAGATAATTTAATCGATGTCACTAGAAAAATGGCTAAAAAGTACGAAAAACAACCAATCATGGGTCGTACACATGGTATGCACGCTGAGATTACTTCCTTTGGTCTTAAATGGGCCTTATGGTTTGATGAGTTGAACCGCTGCAAAGAAAGATTCTTAAACGAAAGAAAAAATATCGAAGTTATTAAATTAAGTGGTGCGGTAGGTAATTATGCGAATATCCCAATGGCAGTGGAAGAATATGTCGCTAAAAAGTTAGGGATGGAATACGCTAAAATTTCCACACAAGTCTTATCTAGAGATAGACATGCTGGTTATATCTTCTCTTTAGCCCAAATTGCTTCATGCTTAGAAAAGATGGCCACGGAAATTAGACACCTTTCTCGTAGTGAAATTGGTGAAGTTCAAGAACCATTCTCTAAAGGTCAAAAAGGTAGCAGTGCGATGCCACATAAGAAGAACCCAATTGGTTGCGAAAACATCTGTGGTTGTGCACGTATCATGAGAAGCTATGTTGATGTGGCTTTAGAAGATAATAACTTATGGCATGAAAGAGATATTTCTCATAGCTCCGCAGAACGTATTATCTTACCTGATGCCTGTACGCTTTTAGACTATATGCTTAAAAGATTTACTGGTATTTGTAAAGATCTAGTGGTCAACACGGAAAAGATGAATGAAAACATTCTTCTTCATTATGGAAATTAATCAATAAAGGCATGTCTAGAGAAGAAGCTTATGACCTTATTCAACCAATCGCTTTTAAAGCATTAAACGAAAAGAAACTATTTAGACATTTATTAATTGAGGATGAAAAGGTTAGTAAAGTCTTAACTAAAAAAGAAATTACTGAATGCTTTGATGAAAATAATTATTTGAAGAATGTTTCTAATATCTATAACCGTTTACTTAAACCAGGTAAATCACTTTTAGTGTTAGGTTCCCAATGGGGTGATGAAGGTAAAGGTAAAATCACTAATTTCTTAAGTGAAAAAGCCGATATTGTCATTAGATATCAAGGTGGTAATAACGCTGGTCACACAATTGTGTTTGATGGTCATAAATACGCTTTAAGATTAATACCTTCTGGTGTTTTTAATGAAAATGTTAAATGCATTCTTGCTAACGGCATGGTTATTAACCCAAGAGCGTTTAAAGAAGAAGTGGAAGAAATTAGAAAAGCGGGATTCCCTGCGAATAATATTTATATCTCCGATAGAGCGCACGTTCTATTTGATCATCACATTGAATTAGATAGATTAAATGAAGAATCATTAGGTTCTAAAAAGATTGGTACCACCAAGCGTGGCATTGGTCCTGCTTACGCTGATAAGATCTCAAGAGTGGGTATGAGAATGTGTGATTTCATTAGTGATGAATTCCCTGAACTATACAAGAATTTATTAACTATTAAAAATAAACAAATCATCGATATGGGTGGTCACCCAATTGATTATGATAAAACTGTCAAAGAATATCTTGAACTCGCTAATTATATTAGACCAATGGTAACTGATACCGTCTCTATGATTGGTGAAGCTAGAAAAGCTAAAAAGAATATCTTATTTGAAGGAGCGCAAGGCGCTTTATTAGATGTTGACTTTGGTAGCTATCCTTATGTTACTTCCTCTAATGTCACTTCAGGTGGCACTGTGGATGGTACGGGTATTGGATGCCATGGTATAGACGATATCTTAGGTATTGTTAAGGCCTATGAAACAAGAGTGGG
>CACZNF010000236.1 GCA_902782395.1 uncultured Erysipelotrichaceae bacterium
TCTTTAATAAATGGCTACTTATAGTAACGACAATTCCCAAGTTATTTACGATTTTTCAAGTAAACAAACCAAAGGTGCTTTCTTAACAAAAGTCTTTGGTATGATGTTTGTCCTGTTACTCATCACCACTGTGGTGGCAGCAGGTCTCGGTTATGGCTCACAATATTTCTTAGAACAAGCCATTAACGCGGATAACGAACAACTTGTCACAAACATCGTTTATGGTTTGATCGGAACATTAATTGTTTCCGCGATTGCCTTACTTATCATGTCGTTTGTCTTACCAATCACTTATTTAAGAGGTAGACATAATATCCTCGTTCCACTAATGATTTATGTGGTCTTAATGGGGATTATGCTCTCAACATTCACATTCCTCTTTGATTGGGTGATTCTTGTTGAGGCATTTGGCATTACGACAGTCATCTTCGGTGTGATGGCCTTATTAGGCTATCTAAGCAAAGGAAGACTCGCTGGTATAGGCTTTATCCTACTAGGTCTATTAATCGGCGCTTTAGCCCTTTCTTTAGTGAATTACCTGATGATTATGTTCGGTGGTGTAAAACAAGGCAATGTGACTCTTTCTTGGATTGTCTCATTATTAATCTTCGGCTTCTTAATGCTTGTGACTCTTTATGATGTTAATCGCATTAAAAGAATCGCCGAATCAGGAGCGGGCACAAATAATAACTTAGTTTATTACTGCGCCTTCATCCTCTTTACCGATTTCATCTCTATCCTTATTAGAGTGATTTACTACCTAGCGATTTTTACTAGAAGAAGATAAAAAACAAACTATAAAAGAGGGGTGCTTAGCTGAAGTGAACCCCAAAATGGAATTACATAGATTAGTTTTTTAAGTGAAACACTCCCCGCTTTTAATATAAGCAAGAAAGGAATAGCTATGAAAAAGTCTCTTCTTTTATTTTCCATGATTGCCGCTTTATGTGTCAGTGGTTGTTCTCATGTGGAACAATCAACCAAGGATCAAGAAGGTAGTAATCCTGGTTTTACTTCCAATGAATCGTCTAATTCAGAACCAACAACTGAATCTTCTAATAATCCTGCTTCTTCTAGTGAAGAGCCAGCCGCTCCTAAAGAAGAAGTGAAAAATGATAACTTTACTCTTCTTAAACCAAACAACCTTTCTTCAATGAGTAATAACTGCAAGCAATATGTTGATGACATGCGTACTCAACAAAGAAAACTCATCCAAGAAAAAGGTACACAAGCGGATTATTATTTAAACGATTTATATGGCACTAATGGTGTTGACCTCACCAAAGGCGTATTACCAAGCACACGTGATTATCAAGATAACACAGGTGGCTATCGTGATGGCACCACAGAGAACAACTATTTAGATCCTCACCAAAGGTGAAAAGAGTGATGAATCTAAAGGCATTGAAATCGAATTCACACCTGCTGATGCTTTAAAGAACAAACAATACACAATCACCTATAGTCAAAAAGAAGATTTCTCTGATGCGAAATCGTTTAATTCTAATGACACTAAAGTGTACATTAAAAACCTATTAGTTAATCAAAAATACTACGTCAAAGTCTCCGCAGATGGTAAAGATTCACAAACCATTAACTTTACCACTGGTGATTATCCACGTTGGATTGACGCTCGACCAATGTTTAATGTCCGTGATATGGGTGGTTATATGACTTCAACAGGACAAAGAATTAAACAAGGTTTAATCTATAGAGGTGGCGAAATTAATAAGAAGACTGGTTGGTACGGCACCCAACGCTATACTGACGATACAGGCAAAACCGATGCTAGAGATGGTCATATCGTTTCTGAGACAACTGAATCCAAGAGAGCGTTTAGAGAAGATATGGGCATGGTCAATGGTTTAGAAATTGACTTAAGAAGCAGTGGTGAGACTAATGGTTATCCTGCTAAAGCAAATTATTGCAACTTCGCTGAGAATAATGATATTTCCTATAAGATGCTTAGTATTAGTAGCTACCATAAGGGTATGCAAAATAACACCACACAAATTAAGCAACTATTTGAAGCTTTTGCTCAAGCAGATCAACATCCAGTTTATTATCACTGTTATGGTGGTGCCGATAGAACTGGTGTTGTGGGCTTTATGCTCGGAGCAATGCTTGGCATGAGCTATACAGACTTAGTTATCGACTTTGAATTAACAAGTTATAGTTCTAACCCATCTAGAAACTATCGTAGTCATTTACGTAATGGTCCATGGAATGAATGGCCAGGCATGGTGGACTACCTTAAAGGAACTTTAGGTTGGGAAAGAGATGGTGCACAACCAAAGACAATTAAACAAGGCATGGAAGATTATTTAAAGAATAATTGTA
>CACZNF010000237.1:0-945 GCA_902782395.1 uncultured Erysipelotrichaceae bacterium
GTTATTGGTCTTACTATTGTAATTAATCTTATGAGCTTTATTGGCTCATTTAACGGTATGAAAACTAATGTCCTAGTGGCGGCGATATTTAGATATGGCACCCTAGCGATGAAGTTTTTCATGTATAGCTTTATGTTTATCGTTTTAATCCTAATGATGGTTTACGTAAAGAAAAACTATAAGGAGGAGGAAGCTCATGAAGAACAAGAGTAAAAAGCGCTTCGCCTTCTTTAGAAAATATGTGACGCTTATGGTCGCTGCTTTGCTCATCCCTTCTATCGTCGCAATCTCTCAATATATATTCTCTATCGAATATGTTTTCCATAATGAATACTATTCTGGTGAAGAATTAGAAGTTGATGATTCTAAGTTTGAATTAACCGGCATTAAACATATTGGTAAAGTCTCACAAAGTTCCTCTAACTATTCTTATCAAGGTGCGGCTTGTTATGAAGATAAATATGTCGTCTGTTTAGATGGTGGTTTAGAAGCCATTCAAATCTATGATTCTAAATCAATGAAACTCTTACACCATATTGAAGGTAGCTTTAATAAAGAATGGCACTGCAACCAAGCATTCTTTGGGGATCAATATTATAAGATGAGTGATGAGTTCCCTCTTTTCTATATCTCTATGGAACATAAAAATGTTCACTCCACGATTGCCTTCCGTATTTATAGTCGAGGTGGCATTTATCATATCGAAGAAGTACAAACTCTTTCTTTGGAATTTGATTTAGAAGAAGATATCATCTATTATCCAAACTCTTATTATGACTTTGATGATGGTCTCATCTATTATGGTGGTTATACCGAAAACACCTATATGAGAAGTGAAACGAATAAGTTAAAGTATTATTCTTTCCCAATGCCAAGTTATAGAGAAGAATATTATGAGTTCCACACTAGTAACCCAATAGATGTCTTTACTTTACCAAGTGAAAC
>CACZNF010000237.1:959-2186 GCA_902782395.1 uncultured Erysipelotrichaceae bacterium
ATGCGTGTCGTTGATTTACAGAGCCAAACCATCATTAAAGAATATAAAAACTTAGGTGAACAATTTGGGGTCTATACTGAATTTGAACACCTCGCTGTTAATAATGAAGGTAGATTAATATCATTAGGTAATCCATTCGATATTTACGAATTTGAATACAAAGGATAGTAAAAACAGTCTCGGAGGAAGACTGTTTTTGGTTGGGTTTAGAATTACTTATAACGCTAGTAAGAGAGGAAGTACTGCTTCCAATGTATGGAAGTAGATAAGTCTCATGAGATTGCCCTTTGTGTCGTCAGATAAGAACACACCAACAACACCAATCTTTTGTTGGGCTAATTCGCCAACTGCATTACACGCTGGTCTTAAGACTTCTGGATCATAAACGAATTCATGCTCATCTAAAGTAGGAGTAATAAAGTTATATAAGCCATCTGTGTATAATAAGCCAAGCATATCAAATAGACCTAATTTAGAAACTTTATCCTTTAGTTCCGTGATTATCTCATCTGGTAAAGATAAATATAAACCGATGAAATAAGAGATTTCAGTTTGGATGTTATCAACATAATGTTCTCTTGTGGATAAATCTCTACTGACTTGACCTTCAGGTGCTTCTGGAACAGGTTCTAATAAGCCACTAAGGAAGTATTTAACGAAATCAACATCGTTTAAATAATATAGATCTTCTGGATAATCTGGATTTTGCTCTTTAGGTTTGAATTCACCAAGTTGTAATTTGCTCTTTAGGTTTGAATTCACCAAGTTGTAAATCTGGATTAAAGGCTTGGATGATTTCATCCGCTTTATCGCTATATAATTCAATATCTTTACCAATACGTTTTAAACCATATTCAGTAGGTGCGACATAAGTGACTAAGTCAGCGGAATTAACAATATTAAAGACTGAATTATATTCTTTTTCATTAGAGGCACTGACACCCTTTGGTGTTTCAAATAAATAAGCATAGTAATTAGCTTCATCCACCAATTCGTTATCAAAAAGATATGTAGTGATGATATTAGCGATCGCCGCAGTTCTTGAATAACCATTAACAAAGACTTTTGGCGCATTATATTTTGCTAAATATTGTATTAAGGTTGGTAAGACCTTTTGTGCACCTGACGCAAAGCCAACATGGTTACCAGTTTTACCAATGGTTAAGTTATTTTCCCATTGATGAGAATACTTATAGCCAGACATGGTTAAGGCCACTAAGTCATCAT